>NZ_MJEH01000001.1 GCF_001742425.1 Bacillus solimangrovi | reverse complement strand
CTACTGCAATGGAATATTACCCTAAAATTGGATTTGATAAAATAGACAATGGATTTAAGATAGCAAGATTGAAATAATACTAGATTATTATCAGGTGTATTAATTGATAGTTCCATCATTGAGATTCTCTTCACCCAATGATGGATAATATGATAATTTTCAGCTCTTATTTCATTGTCCAGATAGGTCAATAAAATAAGAGCTTCTTCGATTGTATTTTCGATTACAACTTCTATAACTATTACCTTTGTTTCTTTTGATTACCTGAAAAGAAATCCATTGCTTCACTCATGAATGTTGCTAGTCCTTCCCCATACTTATCGATGTTTTTCATGAAGCGTTCATCCTCAATATAAAGTTGACCTAGTCCCTTAAATGCATCAAGAGAATATGTGCCAAAATTTTCATTCAAAAAATTATACCACTCTTTAATTGCTTCCTGCACCTGCTGTGAATTTGGAGACTGATTCCGTAATGTTGCTAGCTGCTTGAAAATCACGTCCCATTTATGAGCTATATCTTGTCGTTCATTTTGAGACATTTTTTCTATTTTCGTATTTGTTTCATCGACAGATTTATCTCCCCAACGTTTACGGGCTTCCTGTTCATATTGATTATGACGAAAGTCAATTCCTTCAAATTTTTCTTTATTTGTCATTTCAATTTCTCCTTCCATATGTTTAATTGTTTTATCAATCGTTGTAATCATCTGATCGACTCTAGCTCGTTTTTCCATTAACATTTCTCGTTGTAAAATTAATGCTTTTTGTCGATCAAATGTAGGACTATTCATAATCTTTTTGATTTCTTTTAGGGAGAACCCAAGTTCTTTGAAAAATAAAATTTGTTGCAACGTTTCTAGATTTTCTTCTGAATACAATCGATATCCTGATTCTGTAATTTCTTTTGGAACTAACAGCCCAATTTCATCATAATGATGAAGTGTACGAATACTAACACCAACTAAATCAGCTACTTCCTTCACTTTTAAACACAATTTAATGCACCTCCTTTAATTGCACGATAAGCTATTACGCAACGTAAGAGTCAATAGCTGGTAAGTTCATTTTCAATTAAATTTTCTTTGTTAAGGTTGTATGCTTAGGAGAGTTTTAATGATTAAGCGTAAAACTTTCCCTACATCCAATTTGTCAATCTCCCACTAGATGATTCAAAACTTCAAAGAAAGTAGAACATTAAAAGCTAAAGTTAAATCCCTTTCCCCTGAAATGAATTGGTACTTTTCTCTAAATATACAGACATCGAGTTGTACATAACAAAACGATTATTTATAATCATAAACATAAAAGGATTTAGAAAAACATTGTAGAATTCAACTATTTATGTCAGCAACACATGAGAGGGTGTATTCATATTGGTTGATATAGAGAAAATGATAGAATTAGACTGTGAATTTATAACAAGTTTCTCCAATAGAGTTATTAGGGATTGGGGGATAATCTTTTTTAATGAAAACCAGCCAACATACTATGATGCGAATCACGCACATATTTGGAAAAAAACAAATAATCCAAATAAAGTAATTGAGGAAGTCACGTCATTCTTCCAATCAAAAAATTTAATTCCACGATTTTATCTGTATGATATAGAGAAACAAAATACACTTATTCTATTATTAAAATCTAAGGGCTTTAGCTATGAGAATCTTGTAAGTCCAGTTCAAGTTTGGGATGGCCAAATCTCTTATAAACCTGTCCGATCAGGAATTACCATTGAACAAGTAACGAAAGAAAACTATGAGGAATCACTTGAAATTCAATGTAGTATCAAAGAGTTTGGCGGAAAATCCGTACGTGAAAAAGCCTTTGCTAACGAATTTTCTAATCCGAATTTCACATACTATTTACTTCGATCCGAAGGAGTAGCGTGCTCGACAGCCTGTTTATTCACTAAAGGAAACCAAGCACAAGTTGAATGTGTTGCCACTTTAGAAGAATATAGAGGGAAGGGACTTATAGGGGAACTAATTCGATATATTCAGATCGAGTCTGTTAAACAAAGAATTGAGAAACTATGGATATTTCCGACTAATGAAAAAATATCGCAAGTTTACCGAAAGTATGGATTTGAAACCTTAGCTGAAATAAAGTCAGGACATGCTTTTTTAGGAGGAGAAAGCATTAAGGAAATTCGAAGTTAAAATAATACATGAATAGAGGTCAACACAGTGCTTACAGCTTATTTCATTCCCGTTAAAATCTTTTATAAAACGGCAACTTGAATTTATGTTTAAGAGAATCCGTAAACAGATGGAGCGTCTCACACATATACATCATTCATCAATATGATAAATTTCTCAAGTTTCAAGTGATTTACTGTTTGGAATGTAAGTACCTAAAGAAAAACTGATACCAGTTAGATGAAGACTCTTCACTGGTATCAGTTTTATTTTGAGTTACATAAATCAAGGCTCATTTGAACAGTTTGTAAATGGTGACCGAAGAAATCTTCTTCATACTGTTTCACCACTTCAAATCCTCTTCCCTTATAGAAGGCTATACCATCGTGATTCTCCTTCTCTACATCAACGATTAATTGTTTTGCTTCATTTAGTTCCTGCAAACCTTTATTTAAAAGAGCAGAACCTATTTTTTGATTTTGAAAATCAGGGTGTATTATATAGATAGCTAGTAAGTATGCAGACTGCTGTTCATTACCTTCACCTGAAAAGTTTGCAAAGCCGACTACACGATCATTTACTTCCGCTACTAATATTATCGTATCCTCAACTCGTTTGTTCATCACTTGCTTCGAATATGCATTTCTCAAAAAATCAGCTTGTGCTTCTTCCGAAATATCTTAATATGTATCATTCCATGTTATCGTCGCAACTTGTTGAATGCTTGTAATATCATAATAGGTTGCTTTTCTGATTAACACATTTACACCTCTTATTCTCTCGCATTGATCTCGTGTTAACTAACGCTAATTTAAAACGTAAGAAAATAGACGTCAATCATTGTACAATTGGCTCAATAAATCATTAGTAGTGGACACTGATCATATTTTCACTTTATTTGAAGATGATGATTGAACCATTTCAATGCTTCATCTGTATATTCATCAAAATAGTTTTTTAACCCATGATCACCATTAGGATATACTACAAACTTATGTGCATTTTTCGTTTCCTGCATGCTTTCGACTAATTCTTCTGCTTGTTCGATTGGAACCCGCCAGTCTGCATCACCGTGTAAAATTAATACAGGTACATCAATTTCATCTGTCCAAAATACCGCGGAGCGTTTCTCATACTCGTCTCTATCTGCCTCTGGATCTCCAACCAATTGTTGTAGCGTGTCCTTCATTCCCTGTTCACGATTTTCATACGTATGAAACAAATCAGACATACCACTAACAATAACTGCGGCTTTTATATCGATTCCATGTTTAATCGCTAAATACGTCATCATTCCACCTCTTGATGCACCTAACATTACGATATTATCAGTATCCACATAAGGTAGTTCTCGTGCAACATCAACTAGTTTAAGGACATCATTTACATCCTCTCCACCAAATTGTTCTTGACCTTCACCTCCTGCATTTCCACGATATTGAGATACGAGGACAACAAAACCCTTATCAGCCCAAAATGATAAATACTGTAATGCTTGTTCATTAATCGCACCAAATTCACGATTTCCTCCCCTATTGAAGATGAGTACGGGTGCTTTTCCTTCTATTTTTCTTGGTTTTACGAGATAACCATTCACTCCCAAACCATCACTAGTATATGTAATTTTGTAAGCCTCTGTCTCTTTTTCATAGAAGGACAGTTGCACTTCTTCTTTACTTATAATCAGTTGTTGATCAGAATTACTACAGGCGTAAAGAGGCATCAGTATGAACACTACACTTATTAATATCAATACTTTTTTCAACAGCTTCCCCTCCAAAATGATATATGAATTAACCATCTTATCTCTAGTTAACTTTTAATACCTCTTCCAATTTAACTTCTACTCTCTCAAAATCACTAATGGTAATTAATTTCGGTCTAATTTTAACTTCTTTACCATCTCTCAGTATTAAAAATAAACAATCCCACTGATATTTCGTTCTCTCAATTTCTTTCATTCTGATAATTTTACGTCTTCTTACTAGTCCTCTATGGATAGATAATTCTTTGTCATCTAATCTTAGATAATCAATTAAAGGTAATCGAAAATAATTGACAGCTATCACAAAACTAAGAATGACATTTAAGAGAACAAGTCCAGTAAATCGATCAGGCATTGGCACATTATGTAGGATTATTAATTGTCCAATGTTCAACATCATAACAATTAACCAAGCTACCCCAGCTACTTTTTGTAACATATTTTTTTTATACTTTACATTCATTTGTTATCCTCCAATGATGAGTCTATGTTCTTATACGCGTAAACTAGCATGTAAGTTCCCATAAACTTACAAAAAAAGTAGCCAAGAACTTATTCAATAAAGTCTTGACTACTTCAAACGTTCATGGATTTAAAGACAAAACGAGTATATCTTTAAAATATTTTAAAAGTTATACTCCAGAAAGAAAAATGAAAGTGCTGTCCTGCTTTTATCAGCAATAATGAAAATTAGAACTAGCTTTACATCATTCATACTTTCAGTAAAGCTCTTCCTCTTAAGAGTCTTGTTTTTAATGTTGAGATATTTAGATATTGTTGTATTTCTTTTATCGAACAAAATCAATGTCTATAATGTTTATTCGTCCATACTCTTGATCTGCATTTGAGTTTTTCACTTTTAATTTCCCTTCATATAACAGTTCTCCTGATGATAAATCTCTTATATAAATGGATTGAACATTATTCGTTGATTTTATTAAATAAAGTTTTCCATTCATTATTTTCATAAATGGAGTGTCCTCACCATTGCTTCCATCCTGTAAATCCATTGGTATAGTATTCTTCCATTGGGCCTTTTCAATATCATACTGACTTATCTCAAACTCACTTTCAGACTGAGGAGAAGTAAATATTGTGGAATCATTGATTGTAGCCCAATGTATAGATTCTAGTTTTTCATCAGATATGTTTACTTTCTTAGATTGGTTATTTTCCAAGTTATAAACGATCATTTCTTTTGATACTAATTCTTTATTAGGGTTAGTATTTATTGTTTCTTCATTATAAATATCCGTTCTTATTAAAAGATACTTTTCCGGTTTAATAGAGTAAGAATCACTAATTAATCTTATTTCTGAACTATAATTTTCTGTAGTTGGTCTAGCAAGAATCAATTCTTTATTTACTAGCTTTTGTTCATCTATATCAAATGTGTATACATTTAGCTCATCTCCGCTCTCAAACCGAGAACCTCTTATAAATACCTGTAATTTACCATCTACAACTTGGACTTCTATAACTTCAAGAAAATCGTATTCCTCATCATTTGGTACATCAAGTTGAATTGAAGTCGTTTCTTCTGATTTTTTATTTAATATGTCAATTTTCAATAAGTATTCTACTGGAAATTGTGTGAAATCCTTGCCTTTAACATTAGCATATGCCAATAGATTTTCATCTTTATAGAAAAGATTGTAATATAAAGTTTTTCCTCGCATAAAATCTCTGTTCTCTTCTATTAATTCTTTATATGACGGCTCAATACTCGTACCACCTAGAAGAAGAGATTGATTTTTCACATCTAGATTAATTGTATCTTTGCTAGAGATTTGTAAATATTTATGCATGTTACCAGCTACATGTCCACCATATAATAATAATTCATCCAATTCATTCTCATTACCACTTACCTTTTCAAATTCAACTTTTGCATAATCCATATCAGCTAAACTAGATTGTATATAAAAAGTCCCAATAGTGATGACTGTAATCATACAAAATAAGATGATTTTCCAATACCGTTTCATTAATGTAACCTCCTATCAAACCCTTATTTTATTTTTCAAAAGGAAATTGCCAATCCAAATAGCACCCATTAATACTATTAACCCTGCTCCTATTTCTAAGAAAACCAGTTCCGTTGGATAAAAGTAATTACTTTGAAGTAAATATATAGGAGTCAAAAGGATTAACAATGAAACAGCACTATAAATGAGTCCATAGAATATCCCTTTTAAACGAAAAGAACGTTCAAACAAAATGGCTGTAAAACCAATTAATACAATAATCATTCCACCGCCATAATAAAGAATAAATTCAATGAAAGTCCTTGGAAACCATAATACTAACGGTAAGTGAGCTAAACTATAACCTACAGTAATTTCTTGAACAGAAAGATCTGTACGAAACTCATCGGGAACTAACCACTGTAAAACTAGGCTATCAACTGAAAACGATAGAAATTGAAAGGCAACGAGACCTAATAGAAATATCAAAATCGTTGTAGCCTTGGCTAAATAAATATTAAAGCGTGCTGTCGGTAGCACTAATAGACGATAACTAAATGTATTTTTACCAAGCCAATCACGGTACCAAATAATAAAAACAAAACTTATTAATACCACACCACAAAGTGCAATGAGTCCCAAAAACCATTCTGTGGCAGTGATATTATGAAAAGACATTGTCCCATATATACGCACAAACTCGCTCTTTGACATTAATTCCTCAGTCATTAATTCATTTGCTTTATTCATGTAATTTCGTGATTCAACAATAACCCCTATCATTTGTAGAAGGAAAGTCATCCCAATCAACACGAGATAAAATTTCAAAAACCGATTAAACTCGAAATTAACTAACTTCATATAACGTTTCATTTTTTATACACCTCTTCCATGACATCAATGACAGATTTCCCTTCATTTTCTCTAACTTCTTCTGCATCGAATTCTTTAACAACTTGTCCATTATCTAAAAGAACTGCTTTATCAATTAAATGTTCAATATCATTAATTTCATGTGTTGTGATGATAACACCTCGCCCCTCAACTAAGTCGCTAGAAAATACATCTGCAATCTGTTCACGACTGAAAATATCGATACCTGAAAAGGGCTCATCCATTAGGACATACTCTACGTCCATTGCGAGTCCGAGTATAAGGTTCACTTTTGCTGCATTTCCTTTTGATAATTCAGAGATTAGGTCAGTTTCATTTTGTTTAAAAAACTTAAGAAGCTCATTAGCGCGTTCTTGATTCCAACAGTCATAAAAATCTGCCATGAATGTAAAAGCATCACGTATTCTCATTTGCGGCAACATCGTTATCGTATCTGATATAAAAGTGATTTTTTCATAACTATCTTTTTGAATTTTCTCTCCGTCAATGAGAATTTCACCACTATCAATTGGCGTTAATCCCATAATTGCTTTCATAATAGTCGTTTTACCCACACCGTTCATGCCAATCAAACAAGTAATCTGTCCTTTTTGAGCTGTAAAGGAAACTTCTTTTAAAACACTTTTTCTACCAAACCTTTTTGTTACATCTTTTATTTCAATCACACAGTTTCCTCCCATCATTCATTTTCATACTTCTTTTCCACTAATTCCAATACTTCTGGTAATGATACATTGATTGATTTTACCGAATGAATAAACTTATCTACGGCATCTAAAATCAATTCCTCCCTTACCATTTTTAATACTTGCTCGTCTCTCGTAATACGACTTGGTAAATTTCTTTCTGTAAAAATCAACCCTTGTTCCTCCATTTCCTTATATGCTCTCTGCGCTGTATTCGGATTAATCTTCATTTTATTAGCTAATTCTCTTCTAGATGGAACTTCCTGTCCAGGTTCAAAGATACCTGTTGCAATTTGTTCTTTAAAATAATGGATGACCTGCACATAAACAGGATCTCGATTATTAAACTTTACCCCCATATATCCAACTCCCTAATAAACATAATGTACTCATCTCCTGTATCAATCGTATAATACACTAATAACAAAACAAGATTTCTTAATAATTGTCTATTGCCCCATATATATTTTCATCTGGTTTTATCAGTTAGATGAATCTCTGTTTGCAGCATATGTATTAACCACATAATACAGGCAAGATAGTAAAAAGCGTAGAAAAATCTTAACTAAATACACTTAAATAAATGTATCCTGTATTAATTGCATAATACAGCACTCCCGAAGATGTATCAAGCATGTAATACACTTGATGATTTGTATTATATTATTAATACACTTCTAAAGTCAACACTATGTTCCACTAAAATTCATTCCTTTATATGGATATTGAACTGGAAATTGTTTCGATTATAATCATTTAATAATTTTTGTTAGTTACCTTCTTCTGCTTCTTCATAAACGATGACAACCTTTCAAATACCCATTGAACAGCAATACCGTGTAGAATGATACCTACAATGGAGGTAAAAACAAATAACCACATTGTAAGGGCATGCTCAGAATGGAGTGTCTTACGTCCAAAAAACATCAGGTGCTGCAGTATATATTGAAATGATTGAATAATAGATTCCACTTGCGATTCCATCATCCAAATTATGATTGATTCAGCAAATAGTAAGCACAATAGTCCTATGAAAATCCATACCTTTGATTGATACGTTAATTTATCTGCATATGGTCGGATATAATGCTTAATGATTGTTTTAATACGAAATAGATAAATAACACGCACAATACGAGCTACTTGAAAAAATTGATCCAATGGAATAACTGCTATGACAAGAAAAGGATTTTTCTTTAGAAACTCTAACTTTTGCTTTGCAAGTGATAAACGGATTACGAAGTCTATGAAAAAAACGAACCATACAATCCAATTTAACGTTGTATTATAAGTATTCTCCTGCCAAAGAGTCATTATAGTGAGCATGACGAGCAAGATCATAATTCCTTCATAAATTCTTTGAAACTTATTCATTTCTTTCAACTCCCACGACAACAATTATCATACATATCTTTCAGTTTATCAGGTGTACACTTCTGTTAGTAACCTTTTTTTATACTATATAAGATTATGAGATTTCTAGTGATAAGAATACATAGCTAATCGTTCATCAAAGACCGATCTGATCGAAGTTCTACTTTACCCCTGCACTAATATTCCTTTATATGGTTTTAATGCTATAATAAAACAATCTAAAATGGTAAGGTGTTGAATAATGAGACAATTATTTTTCTTCGGTTTGGAGCAAGCTAAAGCTTGTTTTTTTCCAGTAATCATTTTCCTTACGCTCGCGATTACTAAGGTTGTAGAAGTACCATTTATCGCTCGTTATGATCTTATTTTACTTGTTTGTTTATTGACACAATTGTTCATGATTATATTCAAATTTGAAACATTAGATGAAGTGAAAGTAATTGGAGTTTTCCACCTTATCGGACTGGCGTTAGAACTGTATAAAGTACATATGGGGTCATGGAGTTATCCTGAAGACGCAATAACGAAGATTTGGGGAGTTCCATTATATAGTGGCTTTATGTATGCAAGTGTAGCAAGTTATATGTGTCAAGCATGGAGAAGATTGAAATTACGTATTACAAATTGGCCTGCCACATGGGGAGTTGTTCTGTTAAGTGTAGCTATCTACTTCAACTTCTACACACATCATTTCATTTTCGACTTTCGTTGGATCTTAAAAATACTAACACTTCTTGTATTTTATCGTACATTCGTTTATTTCACTATTCTCAAACGTACATATGCAATGCCACTTTCATTATCGTTTGTACTAATTGGTTTTTTTATTTGGATTGCTGAGAATATTGCAACGTTCTTTGGAGCTTGGAGATATCCAAATCAATCACAGCAGTGGGAAATCGTGCACTTCGGAAAGATAAGCTCTTGGTTATTGCTTGTTATCGTTAGTTTTATGATTGTTGCACTATTAAAGCATATTAAAGAAAATCAATCACAAGATAAGCATTTTGCAGAAAATAATCCTTTGAGCAAGTAGGGTGAAGGTATATTCAACTTATTTACTTTCATTTAAGGATTTTCAGAAATTCTATCGACTGGAATTTATTTCATATTACATCTTGATTTTTATATAAATTATGTTAGTTATATTCAAAAAAAGATTTTGAGCAGTGATAGTAATGGTCCTCAATCTCTGCTCAAATTACTCACATTCACTTAAATAATAATGTAACTACAACAAAAACAATCACTGCCCCAAGTATAATCAACCCCGTACCTCTCCAGCCGATACTTCCAGCTAAATCTACGAGACTGCCACTCTCTGCTCGGTTCAACCCATCATTTACACCATTCATCCGATTACTCTTCAATTCTTCCTGTCTAAGTTTTTCTCTCTGCTTTGGAGTGTCAGTTTCTTTCATTACACACTCTCCTTACCACAATTTTTACATACCTAAATTATTTCTTTAACAACCGTACAAATAGAAACAGGATTAGAATCAGATACAATATATAATAAGCAAGCTGAAGAAGTGTAAATGGATATCCTACTATTTTATGAGAAAGGAGATCATACCCACTCCCCAGAAAGATAAGAAGTAATAGACAAGAAATTAATCTACTTTGACTTGGAAATTTCTTTTTCACCCATCTCCCAATCGGATAAAAACTTACGAGTAAAACAAACGCAATGAAAAGAGCTAACCCTCTACTATTCAAGTTGTTAAAAAGGATACCAGCACGTGGAGATAAGAATACGACTAAGTTTTCATCTGGTAACGTTTCAAATTCACCTAGCCACATCTCTTCATTCACTTTCTCAAGATCTAAGTTTGTATATATGTGTGCATCAAACGGTACTTCAATTTGAAGCGTTAAATTTTGAAAATCACTCCAATATGATGCTGGATGCAACAAATAATCAAATCGGTACACTGGGTGTAAACTATGTTTCTCATCTAATGAAACGTTAACATCATAGTTAACTTGTAATATTTGCTTCGTTCTTGGTTGTAGATTCACTGTGAATGTTTTCGACTGCAACGTTTCAAATTTTTCAAAACTATCATTACGAGAAATATCGTAGCTATCACCTGTACGTGGATTAATCCATTCATAATGAGGGGATTGTCCAATTAATTGTTCACGAGAAAGTGCTACTGCTCCATCCAACGGAATGTTAGTACCATCCAATCTAACCTGCCAATCTCCTGTTTGTCCAAGTTGCGGGAATGCAATCGGTATTTCTTGTTCTATTTCATGTTTATTGAATAATTCGTATGTAACATTGACCTCTGCTTCTATATTAGGACTCCCCTTAATCAATAACTCTCTTGCTGACTCTTTTTTGAAACGGATAAGCAAATGTTCCGCTACAATGCTAACATTTCCCTCTTCCATCGGTATAACTTGTCCTGTTGGAAGTGACACTTCTTGCCTATAACTCGTTCCATTCGCTGAGGTTGACATTGGACTTACAACAATTATTAAAATGGTAAAACACAATAGTAAAAAGTGTCGCATCTATCCGTCACTCCTATTATTAAGTGAAACTTACCTATATTTACAACTAAATGAAACTTAAAAAACCAACACAAATTAAGTATGGAGGCTTAGTCATACCATTGTGACATGACCAAGCCTCCTGCTAATAAGTGTTTTACTTTATGATAAGCATGTTATTATCGTCAAACTCCCAAAATTCTCCGTAAGCCACTTCCCAATAGTACCCATCTGGATCTGCAAAATACCCACTGTATCCTCCCCAAAATACTTTTTGAGGTGTTTTTACGATCTTTCCTCCAGCTTGCTTTGCTTTTTCAATCACTGCGTCTACTTCTGCTTCTGACTTTGCATTATAAGCAAGTGTGATCCCTGAAAATCCACCTCTAACCGGTGGTGATTTCTCATCTATATCTAGTGCCAACTTATCGAGTGGATATAGCGCAAGTTTTGTACCATCATTGTTAAAGAAAATGATGTCAGGATTATCCCCTTCTTCCGACGTTTCAAACCCCAAACCATCACGATAAAATTTAATTGACTGACTCATATCTGTTACACCTAGTGAAATTAGATTAACTCTGTTCATTTAAGAGCCTCCTCATTTATGCTGTATTTTTTTACACGCTTATAATAGTTACTTCATTTATACAGACCATTTTGTAATTCGATTCCATTCCATTAAATCCCTTCCTCATAATGCAGTATACTTTTACAAAATGAAAAACAGGTCTTAAGCAAACATGCTCAGACCTGTTCTTGATTTAAAAATGTATTAACTATATGATGAAGCCTTTCCTCTGTTCATATTACTTTTTCTCTTCAAAAAATCATATCACATCAACTTTCATTATTAACTCAACTATTAACGGTAGAAAAATTGCTGAAAATAACGTCGCTGTACTTAATGCATTAAAAATAAAACCTACATGCGATATAATTCCTAATATAAATAAAATTGCTATTACTACATAATTCGGTATGAATATTAACCAGACTTCTTGTCTCTTAAGTATTATTTTGCTATGTATGATTACAGGTACAACAATCCAGAAAAGCAAATAAAATAATGCTACTGCTAATAAACTCATTGCTAAGTAATGATAAGGCACATTATACATCAATATGGATATACACAAAATGATTGTTGCATTTAGCGTTAGCAATTTGCCCCCACTTCTCACCTACATCACTCCTCCATTTATGTGGAGAATCTTCACTCTGCACTCCAAAGTTTACGATGATCATTGTTTTTCAATGTATTCAATAATATCATCTATATTTTCATCAGTAGCGACAATCATTCCATTCCGTTCTAATAGCGCTGCCGTCACACCTTTTCCAACCTTTTTGACGCCTTGAAATTGACCATCATAAATCATACCACTACCACAAGATGGACTGTTCTCTTTTAAAATCACATGGGTAACATTTAGTTCACGCGCTATTTCCAGTGTTTGATAAGCACCTTGTAAGAATGCATCCGTCACATCGTTTCCAGACTTATCAATCACTTTTGCTTTCCCATTTAAAACATCCTCACCATCACCACCAATAATCTCCGCTGGTATTCTTGGTGTTGGTAAACCTCCAAGTACCTCTGGGCAAACTGTTGTCGCCTTATTTTGAGAAACAAGCTGCTCAATTGTGTGATGTAAACAATCCCCGCCATCATATCTCACTTTCAAACCTGCCAAACACGCACTTACAAGTAACATTTTATTCACCTCATTGTCGTTATTAAAATAGCAGCACTCCGTCACAAGGAGGCTGCTATTTGTACTCTTTCCAATTCATATTACTTTCTTCGAATAATTCTTCAAACGATTTATTTTTTTCCCGCTCTTTCTTTTCTTTAATCTTACGTTGCTTTTCTTCTTCTGCATGTTTTTCCTCAACAGCCTTTAGTTCTTTCTGTTTTTCTTTTAGCTTTGCAAATACATCACTACCGAGCCTGTCCTTCACTTCTAATGCATCTTCTCGTTTTTCCTTTTGCTTTTGAGATTGCTTACGTTTCTTCGCCATCATTTTCCCTCCTACTTACAAAACGCATACGTGGATTAATAATTTGTTGATCGCTTTTTAACATGAATGTTTGGTACTTTGGTAAGAAGTCGACTGTCATTTCTTCATCTAGAAATACTGCATGTCTTGATTCAATCCCAACAGGACGATAATTCGACGAAAGTTCCATATCCACATGTTCTTGCTCATCCTGTATCGTTAATATAAATACACCATCAACACTGCAGCCACAGCCATCTGTATCATACAGAAGCTGCAAACCAGCTTGTTGCTGATGTTCATTATAATAACTATCTAACTGATCTTTCGCAAGCTCTGTAAAATGCACCTTCATATGCTTTTCCTCCTCTATGTTTGCTCATTTAGATGCCTTCAATATAAATCTAATATATCATGTCTTGCCTAATTTGCCTTCTTATTACGCTTATTTAATTAACTATCCTATTAGAGGATGTTCAAAAAATCCGGGAAAAATGACTGTACATGCACAAGATGTGTTGATCCCACGTCTGCCACAGGACGTGGCAGGTTTTAGTGGGGCTTCCTTCATAACTCTCGTATGTATCTGCGTCTGCAACTGTTTTCGGAGAAGTAAATTCCTCGATACAAGACAGCAGAGATGGTTCTCAGTGCAGTGCCTTCACTCCGGTGCCGGGACCTTTACCGCCTTGTTCTTCTCCGTCCTTTTTGTCCTCCTTTTTGAATACTTTCTATTAAATATCTTTCGAACCGATGTAAATGCACTTCAACATGTTGATAAAAAGAAATAATTCCCATTGAATAAAGAACGTATATTCGCATATAATAAAAATACAAACAAATGTTCTCTTTTGTTCAGGAGGATTTCTATTGTGAAAAAAGTAATTTTCTTAATTGATATGCAGTCATTTTATGCCTCGGTTGAGAAGGTGGCGAATCCAGCTTTACAAAATAAACCAGTCATTGTATCTGGTGACCCCGAAAGAAGGAGTGGGATTATTTTAGCCGCATGCCCTTTAGCGAAAAAGTATGGGGTGAAAACTGCAGAATCGTTACGTGAAGCTCAATTGAAATGTCCAGAAGCCGCTATTGTTAGACCTCGCATGCAACTTTACATCGATATGTCTTATGAGATCACAACGATTTTGGAACAATTTACTGATCTCGTCGAAGTATTTTCAATTGATGAACAGTTCATTGATGTGACAGGCAGTCAGAAATTATTCGGCGATCCGCTAGCGATTGCACGTCAAGTGCAACAAGCCATTTTCGAAAAAACTGGGATCTATGGGCGAATTGGAATTGGTCCAAATAAGGTGCTCGCAAAGATGGCCTGTGATGCGTTTGCAAAAAAAAATGAGGAAGGAATTTTCCAATTAGATCATTCGAATATGAAAGAAGCATTATGGCCTCTGCCGATTGGGAACATGTTTGGTGTCGGACGTAAAATGGAACGTCACCTGCAAAAGATGGCGATTTTAAAAATTGGTCATTTAGCAAACTATCCTATTCATTTTCTGAAAAAACGCTGGGGAATAAATGGAGAAGTACTCTGGCAAACAGCGAATGGTATTGACTATTCTCCTGTATCACCGAATACACATCATCAGCAAAAAGCAATCGGACATCATATGACATTACCACGTGATTATGAAACGTTAGAAGACATTAAAGTCATCTTGCTTGAACTAAGTGAAGAGGTAGCGAGACGCGCTCGTTCTCACGGCTATCGCGGTCATACTGTTTCAGTTGGAGTTCGAGGTGCAAGTTTTGACTTCCCAACAGGTTTCCATAGGCAAATCAAATTAGGTTGCCAAACTAACTTCGGAATGGATATCTTTCAAGCTGCTTTTGAACTTTTTTGCAAACACTGGGATCACTCATCTATCCGTAGTGCAGGTGTAACGTTGTCTCAGCTTCAGTCAGAAGGGCCATATCAACTTAGCTTGTTCGATCATTCATTGAAAAAAGAAAGGCTTAACGATGCAATGGATAATATATACGCCAAGTACGGAGCAACTGCACTTATGCGAGCCTCTTCTCTTACAAAAGCTGGTCAAGTACATGTACGTGCGGAAAAAATTGGTGGTCATTATAAATAAGGAGTAAATAAATGAAACCAAACAAACTTACGCCCGGAAAGAACTTAATGTGGGAATCTAGCCGGATGATGTTACCTGAACATAAGCAACGTATCCAACAGCATCAAAAGGAACTGCTGAAACGAAACAGAGTGATACTAGATGAACAACGACTAGCTGAATTTTCACAAATAATCTCTGATGCACTAAATCAAAATAGCCTTATTAAAATTCAAGTTTTCCATCCTTATCATGATAGCTATTTCACAGGTAAGATAGAAAGAATACTCCTTGAACATAAGCAAATCAAATTAGTCAATTCAAATGATGTAGAATGGATTAATTTCAATGATATTATCGATATTTATTATATCGATAATGAATGAAGACAACGAATAATCGATGTCTCCATTTCTTACTATTTCATTTTAAACGCATTACCTGCGACCTTTTCAAAAAGATGAGGTGCTAGCTGATAAAGCTTTGCCCCAATCCCCATCCACCGAGGTAAATTCACTTCTCGATTCTGTTTCATCATGACACGAACGATAGCTTCTGAAGCTTGCTCAGATGTAAGCATCCACCGCTTCACGTTTTTCACATAACTACCTGATGGATCTGCATGTGAAAAAAAGTTCGTATCAACAGGACCGAAGTTCACTGTCGAAACATTGATATTCGTATCACTTAACTCCAATCGCAAACTATTCGTAAACCCTAGAGCCGCATGCTTCGAAGCTGCATAACCACTTGACTTCGGTGTAGCAAGCTTACCCGCTTGAGAGACAACATTAATAATGTGACCTCGATTGGCTTCAAGCATGTGCGGTAAAACAGCTTGTGTACAGGCAATTAAACCAAATACATTCACTTCAAACATACTACGAATATTCTCCAGTGATGAATCTTTCACATGTTCAAACACACCAAATCCAGCATTGTTAACGAGAATATCACAGAAGCCAATCTCCTTCTCTATTTTTTCAAATACATGTTTTACTTGCCCTTCATCAGAAACGTCTACTGAATAGAAAAGGGATTGAACACCCGTTTGCTCTTCGATATTTAATGCAATATTCTTCAATTGGTCATAACGCCGAGCAAGTAGGACAGGTAATGCTCCTTGGGCTGCAACCTTTAAAGCCGTACTAGCCCCAATCCCAGACGAAGCTCCTGTAATGAAAACCTTTTTCCCATGTAATGTTGTCATTTTGCTCCATACTTCCATGATACGTCACTTTTATCAATCGTAAGAAGTCCTTCATACTCTAAATAATCAAGCTGTGCTATTGTCTCAGACATGGTTAGCATCATTTCACTCATATACACCGCAGGAAAGAGCTTTTTGGAAATTTCAAATGCAGTCATTGGTTGTTCCTTCAAATAACCTAAAACTTTTTCAGCACGTTGTTTTTGGCGTTCAAAACGGCGCTCTAACAGAGGCGCAATGTTACGTACTTCCTTACCATGCCCAGAATAAACGACTGAAATATCCAACTTCAAGCATTTTCTTAATGCTTCATTATATTGTAACAGTGGGCGTGGGCGTTCTGTCTCACCAAAATATGGTGGTTCTAATAATGGATTTGATGAAATATGTCCAATAATATGATCCCCACCAAGTAGAACACCATCTGATTCACGATAGAAAACAAGATGGCTTTGGGCATGACCCTTTGCTTCATATGCAATCCAGCCTGACATTCCTGGCACTTCATCCCCATCTCTAATAATGTGTGTAAGTGAAACTGGAGCAGTAAGATATTCATTGTTAAAAAATGCATAAATCCACTTCTCCATGTCACCTGTAATGCCTTGCTGTGGTAAAAACTCTTTGAAGAAAGAAATAATATGATTAATAAAATCCTCATCTCGACTAATCCAAGGTTCGTTTCTTCTATGACCAACAATATCAGCATGTGCTGAGAATAACTCTAATAAACCTGTATGATCAGGGTGATGATGTGTAAGTACAACTTGCTCAATATCAAGTAAATCATAACCAAGTTCATCAAGCTGTGTAATTAACGCTTCCTTCGCCTCTTTTGTATTTGGACCGACATCTATTAACGTCAGCTTCTCACCTTTGACTAAATATACATTCACAGGACCAACCGTAAAAGGAGTCGGCAATGTTAAACGATGTATATCTTTCGTTTGTTGTAACGTCTCCATGACTCATTATCCTCCACATCTCATTCGTTATTATCATCCCGTTTAGAAAAATGAATGATGCTTCATTATGAGTAGTTTACCTTTTTTCAACTCGGTTGTCATGTTAATTCATCTAAATTCATTTACCATCTTGACATAAATATAAGAGATATTGCATAATGATATAAATATCAATTTAATAATTGAATTTTCTGATAATTAACTAAACTAGCGTTGAAAAGGATTAGTAGATAACGTCTGTGAGTGATGATAGAGAATGGGAGCCACCGGCTGAAAGCTCCCTTCACTTAAACGAATCGAACCTACCTTGGAGCTGTCAAGGAAACTTGAACGTCGCTCGCGTTATTGAGCATGTAAGTGGGCTATGATAGCCAAACAAGGTGGTACCGCGGAACCTCTCCGTCCTTTTTTATAAGGATTGAGAGGTTTTTTCGCGTTACATGCTTATTCAATAAAAAGGGGCAATAATTTCACTTTGAGTATTGAAATGTCTGAGGATTTCGAGAGAAGAACGCTGAATCATAAGGCTTCCAACATCTGATATTGGAGCTTATAGCTCAGCACATCACTGAATGTTTCAGATTCTTATCTAATTAAAAAATAATCAGCAGGAGGATTAACTATGCAAAATGAAACGAAAATCGCATTTATTGGTGCGGGTAATATGGCAGAAGCGATTATCTCAGGTCTATTACAACAGAATTTATACCGAAATGATCAGTTACTTGCAACAAATAGAAGCAACAAAGAACGATTGGCACAGCTCCAAAACAAATATGAAATTATAACAACACATGATAAAGATTTTCTATTATCAGAAGCGACTGTGTTAATCCTTGCCGTGAAGCCAAAGGATATCGCTGAAACGATTGAAACGTATAAGACATACATCCAACCACATCATCTCATTATTTCAGTTGCAGCAGGTGTTTCAACAACTACAATTACAGAGCTTACGGGTCAAAAGATTGCCGTTATCCGATCAATGCCCAACACTTCCGCAGCAACTGCTGAATCGGCTACTGCCCTATCAGCTGGAACGTATACAACTGATGAACATATGAAGCTTGCAGTAGAATTGTTTGAAACAGTCGGAACTGTTTCAATCGTTGAGGAAGAACATTTACATGCTGTAACAGGCTTATCAGGCAGTGGGCCAGCATATGTATATTATCTCGTTGAAGCAATGGAAAAGGCGGCGCTCGATCTTGGCTTAGAAGGATCAACAGCAAAAGAATTAATTCTCCAAACGATCATTGGTTCAGCGAAAATGCTACAAACATCGGATAAATCTCCTAGAACACTTCGAAAAGAAGTAATGAGTCCAAACGGCACAACAGAAGCTGGACTCAACGTACTAGCGGATTATCATACACAAGAGGCAATGATCAATTGCATTAAACGTGCAGCTGAACGTTCTGAAGAAATGGGTCAAGAACTAGCACACATTTTATTACGATCATAATGAAGGTATATCAACCATAACCTTTACAAAACAACTTATATCAGTGGGGTTCTAACAGCTCCACTGATATAAAATGAAAACAATGAACAATTCCCTCTTATCCTTTATGCATTTAGAAGGATTAACGGTTATTTGCGGGCAATAAATTACAAAATATGGTATAATCAATCAAAAAAGAAGGTTGGTCACTCAATATGTCAAGTTTGTTTTCACTATTACCATTGCTAATCATGATATGTCTATTTGTTTTGTGTATCGTTTCTTTCTCACTATTTATTAGAAGATTACTAACTAATTCCACTGTAAAAGCTAATCATTCAGTAGAAATTGATAAAAAGCTTGATAAAATTATCGAGTTACTTGAAGAGAATAAGAAGCACTAAGCAACTGTCTCATACTTAATTATGTTGATAATCGTAAATAAACTCATTTTGCTTTTGAGATAAGAACTGTGGCGTACTCATCATTAAGCCATTTCTAATTGTACAAAGAAAGGGATTATCAAACTGTGCTATTGAACCTATCTTGTAGGAAAGCTTGCTAATTTTTGAAGCTCTCGCTACTCTTCTGTTCTCGTATTCTTTCAAACCAGTTTCTATATTATTATGAAGACATTGCCCTAACACGTAGGCATCTTCAATTCCTTGACAAGCACCTTGCCCTAAATTTGGTGTCATCGCATGTGCTGCATCTCCAACAAGAGCTACTTTACCAAACGCATATTGGTTAATTGGCGGTAAATCGTAAATGTCATGATTTATAATTTGCTCATTAGGTGTATTTTTCAATAGATCTAACACAGGTTGAGGATAACCTTCCATGTACTCTTTCAAATTAGATACAGTATAAGTTGATATAATGACGTCGCTTAATTGACGTTTCATAAGCATATACCAATACACTTTCTCATTTGATATTGGGACATATCCAAAACGTCCGTTAGCTCCCCATATTTCATGAAGTTCATCTGCTAGCTTTATCTGTTCTTTTGTATTAGTGACCCCACGCCAACAAGTATAGCCTGCATAACGAATTGATTTATTTGGCAAAAGTTGTTTTCTTATAACTGAATGTATGCCATCAGCAGCAATTAATAAGTCTCCAGTCACTGCTTCACCATCATTAAAAACTACCTTAATTCCATGTTCATCTTGAAAATATTGAACAGCTTTCTTACCATAATAAATTGGGATATCTCGTAATTGTTTGAGAAGAATCTCATGTAAATCTGCTCGATGAATGGCAACCGTTTGCTTAGTGTCTTGCTTCAAATTAAGCGTTGCCAAAGTTCGGCCTTTATTAGAAGAAATGACAAAACGCTCAAGCTTATGTCCCCGTTCATTTAATAACTCTAAAAGTCCCCATTCCGCTAAAATCCGATGAACATTTGACGCTAACATAATGCCTGCCCCAACTGGCTTTATTTCGGTTGCCTTCTCAAATAGTTGCACACTCACCCCCATATCTCTAAGTGATATAGCCGTGCTTAAGCCAGCTATCCCACCACCTAATATAATTACTTTTTTCATCATAAGCCCTCCTATTATGAAATCAAAGCATAGAGAAAAATGAAGCTCAACCAGAGACATAGAGGAGTATAAATAGCTGTATCCATTTTAGAAAAGGTAGTGCAACTCCTTCGCTTAAATAAACCTACATATTTGAAATCACCTATTGAACGAACACATAATACGAAAAAGCAAATGAAACAAAGGATACTAACGAATCTACTTTCTTGTAAGAAAGGAATTATACCAATTTCTATTCCTAAAATTAAAGACGAAATGAATAGACAGACTGCAACAAAGAGTGTTGCCCACTTTCCCGGTTCGAACAATTGTTGATTTTGTTCATCTTGAGGAATAACAACACTTATTCCTTTTAAGCCTCCAAATGCCCAATAAACATGAAGAAAAGCTAACAAAAGGAGGACAAAGCAAGCAATAGTTGCCAATGTAATCATTATTTTTGATTCGTTTCTATAATAAATTGTTCAAGAATCATAGATATTCTACGAGTCATACTTTCAGTGAATACCTCTACAGATTGTTCATTGTTTATCCAAAACATTAAAGATGAGAAATACGTGCCAACAAGTATACATACAACATCATCCTGTTGACCAAGAACTTCTACTCGCCCACATTCTATTTCTTCTTTCAATATACTTGCCAATAAGTCATTAAATCGTTGAATGGTGTTCACTTCATCATCCATAACTACCGTCGTTCTCATCATCTCTGCAATTGCTGTTTTGAAAAGCGTTGGATACTCTTCATATCTGGATGTTAGACGAACAAACATCTCCATTATTTTCTTTTTTAACGTCATTTCCTTATCATTAGGAATGTTAGCTATTAATTCCATTTGTGATTGTCCTAAATACAAGAGAACAGATTCTTTCGTAGGGTAATAATTGTAGAACGTTCCTTTTGCAATTCCACATGCTTTCGTAATTTCAGACACACTAACGTGAGCGAACCCTTTTTCTGAAAATAATCGAATTGACTCAATGAAAATTTTCTCCTTAAGATCCCTTTTTCTTTGTTCTCTTAACAAACATATCACTCCTTCGAGATAAAATGACCAAGGTCATTTTATGACTATAGTCATAATTTTATCATGTAAAATTTTCCTTGTCACTTTAAATTTAACGATTACTTGGAAAGTTAGATGAACGAATTAAGTAAATATTACAAGATACTCTATACACAATTTATTTTGTAGATCTAGACATCCTCACAATTATTAAAACAAATAAAAAACGACTACCTTGTAAAGTAATCGCTTCATCAAAATTCACCTTGAAAATTAAATGTTTTTATCTATATCATTCCCTTCATCATTTTGCTCTTCACGCTCATACTCCTTATTTTCCTCTTGAAACTCATTCGTAGCTTGACCTGCTATATGATCAAACGGAGTATAGTAATTACTCGGGGTTTCTTTTTTTATCAATACTTTATAAGCAACCATTAAGATAAGAACAACAAATACGATCACAAAGATTGAGGTAGAATAAAAGATAAATATTTTCAGAAGCTCCTCTCTTCGATATTTATTGACGTTCCAATGAATGGATGAGTAAATAGCTTACTAAATATGATAAACGTTTAACTTTGTCCAAGTAGTCTGCCAATTCTTTTCTCGAACTCGCTTTTCATAAATATGGGCACGATCTGTTGTTTCTTTGTAGTAAGCTGTAGGTTTTACTACTAAATGAAACAGATCACCAACTCCATGTGGAGCTGTTAAAATCAGGTCGTTCTTCTCATTCATTCGAATTCCGATAGCTGTCGCTGTTTCTGGAAACTTTGATATCGCATCTACTGAAGAAGTAAATGGAGGAAAACCACTGACCATATGCATTCGAGCTTCATTCTTAACAGACCAAGGAATATTAGGCAAAATTATTCTTAGCTGTTCTTCCCACTTTTTCTCTTCTTCTTCATTTACATTTGTTTTATCAAAAAAAATGACATCAATATCCGACATTGTTGTTCTCTCGCTAAATTCATGCAATGTATCCCAAACCTTCGAACGAATAAACCCTGCACACACCCAACAATCAGGTAAGTTTAATTGCTTAACAGCTTCTAATATATCCATCATCCACTGGTCACGTTTAATTAGCTCTATAAGTTCACCTTCATTTGATAACATGTTAAGTCCTTCTCCATTTGAAATGAACTAAGTCATACTTTTCACCATTAAATTCAATAGCATTTTTATCTGTATGTAACTTAACAAAATTATTTTTACTTAAAACGTGTTGAGAAGCAGGGTTATGATGTGTCACCATTGCACGTAGTTCATCAACTCCATAATACTCCGTTTCTTTTAACATCAAAGATAATGCTTTCGTTGCAATTCCTCTTCCACCATATTCTTCGCCAATGCGGTAACCAACTTCTCCAGTTCTATTTATCTTATCAATATTGACTAAGTTCACACGGCCAATAATTTTGTTTGAATCATCTTTAATAAGGTGAAAATAAGATTCACCTCTGGTTTGTTCAGCTATTAGTTCTTTTAAAATTTGCTCGTAATTTTCGTATACATAATAGTCATTCCCACGGCTCGCAATAATTCGCTCAAAAAAATCTCGATTATTACATTCAAATTCAAAAAGAGTTGTTGCATCTTGTTCCTGTAATTGTTCAATTCGAATATTCATCGTTTCTTCCTCCAATAATTTGCAAATTCATCTAGATAAAAAACGGATTTCTCTCTACTAATTCTATTAAGTCTCATAATTATTAATTGGAAAGTGCTTTGCAAACCAATTAACCGCTAACTGTTCAACAATATCTAGATGCCCCATAAAGGAATGACTCGCTCCTTCTATTACTCTTAGTTGAGAACCTTTTGGTAACCATCTTAAACCTGATTTCGAAATTTCAGATAACATTTTTTCTTCATCATCGTCATCACCATGAATGAGCAACACTGGGACAGTAATTCGAGATAATAATGGTTGTTGTTCAAACTGCTCAAAGTCTAATAGCATTTGTCGTTCAATTACCATTTTGTTTCGAATACAACCCTCTTTATAATGAGTGAAATAACCTGTCTCTTGAAGTTCTTTCATTTGAGCTTTTGAAAAATGCTCGTACCAATTATATGCAACAGGTCCTGTACCCGCTCCAGTCATGACGATAGTGGAAATGTGTTGTTTATTGAATGCTTCTAAGCAAACACGACTGCCTAAACTATGACCAAATAAAGCGATTTTGCAATAATTCATTGATTTTACAAAATGAATGACTGCCTTCAAATCGTCAACAAACTTATAAAGTGATAAGCTATCATCATCACTTTCTCCACAACCACTAAAATCAAATGCTAATACACTATACCCTTGATCATTTAATGTCCTTGCAAATCGGTCGAACCTTCCATTCGATGACTTATCATTTCTAAACCCATGACACATAATGATGATTGAATTAGACTCTGAAGAATAATAGTTGCCAATTAACCGTAAGTTGCGTGAATTTGCAAACGAAACTCTTTCCATCATTCCATCACCCTATATTAACTTGTAAAGTGTCTGAGATGTGTGTTATCTACTCCTCATCTCAGACATAGTTCTATGACGATGTTCGGCTATATTTTAACGGTAGTAATTCATTCACATATACTTTCTTTAATGTTTGTTCATGTGGAATTAAAATCGAAATATCTGTTTCATAATCACTTAATAACTCACGACATATTCCGCAAGGGGCTACAACTCTAATTTCTTGATTTTCTTCATCTCGGTCAGGATGTCTCACTGCAACAATTGATGCAAATTCGTTATATCCTTCAGAGATGGCTTTTCCAATTACTATTGCTTCCGCACACACAGAAACCCTTCCAACATTTGCTTCTAAATGCACAGCAGTGAAGATTTCACCACATTTGGTACGTAATGCAGCTCCGATATGATGGCGGCCTAATTCATAATATTTCGTGATTACCGCTTGCGCTTCTCTTACTAATTCATAATCTTGCTCTGTTAACTCTATCAATTTCATTAATGCTCTAGCTCCTTCGATTATCTTTACTTTAATAACTCTTTAATCGTACTTTCAAAAATAATAGGGTATTTCTCAAATGAGTATGCAACATCAAGTCGTTCAGTCCATTTATGTGCATCTCTACCAGATGGACCAAGGTTAAGAACAGGTACATTCAACTTTTGCAATTTTTTTACAGGTAAATGATACCCTTTATCAAACAACGGCATATTATTCGTTAATGGTTCTATCGTTTCCTCTGATTCTTCTAAACGGACGAAACTTAAATCCGATAATCCAGCGAAATAATGTTGATTTCTAATTTCAATCCCATATTCTTCGCGACCATGTTCAATAACCCACTCACTGATTCGTTTGATCGTTTCATCATCACGAGAAGACACTGCTGGATAATAAGGAGGGCTATAGTACATAACAATGATTGGTGCAAGTTCCTTACACAACGACGTTATTGCTTGAACAATTTTCATTGAACATTCACGGTCATCAAGCTCTTCACTTTGAGTAGATATATCATTTATCGTACGTTCAATTTCTTGCTCACCATGTATTTTCTTCGCATAAGAAACTAGCTCTTCATATGTCTTTACTTTCACTTGAAAATCAGTAGGTACATAGGATAATTGCATCGTTGCGTAGTGGTTAGCCCGTTTAATATAATGACTTTCAATGTCTAACGCTACTTTCTTAACGGTTGCTAACAATTGAGTTGTGATTTCCTCCATAGGTTGTTCCATCATAAGTACGTTATACATCACATTCGCTGTGTGAGGAATTTGAACGGAATACTCCTCTTTCAAATCTCTTAACATAAGACTTGTAGGCGGTGGTGTTGTTTCTCCATCTACATTCTCACAAAAATCAGTGTTTAATTCGAGAGCACGACTCACTTCAGATGCCATGTATGTGGCATTCAAACCAGCAAAAGGCTCTCCAACATGTGTTTCTTTTCCATAACAAAAGAAACCTGGCAATGCCTTACCAATTGAACCTGTATATATATAATGTCGTGTATCACCTGGATAACGAGCGAATGAAGGTTCGGAATTCAAACAAACTCGATACTTTAATCGATATTTCTTTGCTAAGTCTAACAATACAGGAACAGCACCGATCATACCTGCTGAGTTTACTTCTTCATCAGGTACGGTAACAAGCAACAAATTCCCTTCAAATTCACCTTTACAGGCCTTTTCAATCATTGACATTTGCACAGTCAAACCAGCCTTCATGTCCATTGTGCCACGCCCAAACAACCACTCACCACTGTTCATATCATTTTGAACATCATCTGGTAGTTCATTGATATGCTTATAAAATACTTGCGTTAATTCTTTCGGTCGGAAGGCCATGTTTTTCCAAACTCCATAATCATCCACTTCAACAACATCAAAGTGGGATAATAAAATAATCGTATCTTCATGACCTTCTTGTTTTACAAGTGATGTTACAAACTGCCGTCTATCTTCCATTGGGTGAAGGACAACTTGCTCAGGATGCTTTTTAAAATATGGAAGTTCACTTAATTGCTTATGAATGAATTCTGCAACAGCAACCTCTCCCTTAGAATTTGTGATACTAGGATGTTGAACGAGTGTCGTTAATAACTCAATTAGTTGCTCTTTCGTCTGCCATTGCCCCAATGTAATCCCTCACAATCAGTTTTGTTTTATTTTTCTGAATATAATAATTTTATCTTAAATGATTTCTTCTAGAATATAAAGGGAATCAAATATACTGAAAAAACAAATCGAACATGGTATTGTTAAACTAATTTAATTACATACAGAGAAAGGATGATCACTAATGACACGAGCATTATTTTCTCCATACACTATTAAAGACGTTACGTTAAAAAACCGAATTGTTATGTCGCCAATGTGTATGTATTCTTCTACAGATGAAGGAACCGTACAAAATTGGCATCTCACACATTATACAAGCCGAGCTGTTGGTCAAGTTGGTTTGATTATGATTGAAGCAACAGCTGTAACTCCTGAAGGGCGAATTTCAAATCGCGACTTAGGCATTTGGGATGATTACCATATGGAGGGATTGACACAGTTAACACAACTCATTCACGAACATGGTTCTACGGCATCGATACAACTCGCGCATGCAGGACGCAAAGCAACTGTAGATGAAGAAATTTTTGCTCCATCAGCTATACCGTTTAACGATGAAATGCGTACACCGACAGAAATGACGAAAGAAGATATCAAAAAAACAATTGCATCATTTAGAAAAGGTGCAGAACGAGCAAAGAAATGTGGGTTTGATATTTTAGAAATCCATGCTGCGCACGGTTACTTAATAAATGAATTCCTTTCACCACTCTCTAACCGACGTGAAGATGAATATGGAGGAAATACAGAAAACCGTTTCCGCTTTCTGAAAGAGGTTATTGAAGCTATTCGCGAAGTATGGGCTGGTCCATTATTCGTACGTGTTTCAGCCACAGACCATCATGAAAATGGCTTAACGATTGAAGACCACGTTCAATTTGCAAAACAAATGAAAGATCTTGATATCGATCTAATCGATTGTAGTTCAGGAGCGCTTGTGCCAACTCCTATCGATGTATACCCTAATTATCAAGTTCCTTATGCTGAACAAATTCGCAATGAGGCCAATATTGCAACTGGAGCCGTAGGTATGATTATGACAGGTTTACAAGCTGAAGAAATCCTTAAAAATAATCGTGCTGACTTGATCTTTATCGGCCGGGAACTATTACGTGACCCTTATTGGGCATATCGTGCTGCACAAGATCTACATACTACCATTGAAGCGCCTGTTCAATACGAACGAGGCTGGATCTAGATTCGAAAGTTCTGTTAAATTTTAATGTTGAAATTAACAAAAAAGTGGGAGTCCTTATTTAGGAGGATTCCCACTTTTTAATTTGCCGATCCAAATGTTACTAAATTTAACTTTATAAAGAATATCATTGCCATAACTAAGGTTAACTTGTTCTGTTGCACACGATTTAAATGTAATTTCATTCACTTCATCTGTTGACCTGATTCCTAATTAAATATCTTCTTTTATTTCCTCGTGCCAATACTGAAAACTCTTTCATTCAGATAACAATCAGAACTAGTCCTTCTCCCCTACAAAAACTGTAATAATACAAAAGAAAATATATCCAATAACTGTTATATAACTAAAATACTTACATATCAACAAATAAACCCCTTTTACAATTGTGTACTACTAATTTTCATAAAATGTATGAATCTTTAACACCTCTCTATACATACATATAACTATAATGATAATAAGGGGATTTATGTTAATTTTGATGAGGGGAATGACTAAGATGTCTATATTGCCAATGAAGAATGAACTTGGCTTTTTTGAAATAAGATTAGAATCGATTGGAGGACTCGGTGCTAACTTAGCTGGGAAGATGCTTGCAGAGGCAGGTGTTCTCGGTTTAGGTTTGAACGGGTCAAACTTTTCTTCCTATGGCTCAGAGAAGAAAGGTTCACCAGTTAAAGGCTTTGTCCGTTTCTGTGATCCCGATACAGAAATTCGTGCACACAGCCCGATTGTGCAACCTCACGTAATTGGTGTATTTCATGAAGCACTTTACAAAATGGTTGATGTTGTTAGTGGATTACAACCAGATGGAAGTGTTCTCGTTAACTCTACTCGAAACTTCGATGAGGTAAAGAAAGACTTAAAACTAGATTATGGAACATTAGCAATTGTCGATGCACTAACCATAGCTGTTGAAGAAAATACACGTGTGAACACAGCTATGCTTGGAGCACTTTTCCGTGTCTGTGATTTTCTTGACCCAGATGCAATGCGTAAAGTAATTCGCAAAACGTTCGAGAAAAAATATCCACATCTACTTGAAGCAAATATTCGTACTTTCGACCGTGGATATGAAGAAGTAAAATTCAAAACATACTATGTTCCAGAACAAACTGATACAAAACCATTCACCATTCCACAACCACAATTAGGTTATAATACACAAGAAATTGGGGGTATCATTCACTCCCAAGCAAATAGTATTTTCAAAGACTTAAGCGGGTCACGTCAAGGGTTCTTACCTGAGTTTGAACAAGAGAAATGTATTAACTGTGCACAGTGTGATACTGTTTGTCCAGACTTTTGTTTCGTATGGAGCGAGGGTGAAGATAAACGTGGACGAAAGCAGATGTTCTTAGATGGCATTGACTATCAATATTGCAAAGGCTGTCTAAAATGTGTTGAAGCATGCCCAACATCTGCATTAACAGACATGCGTGAAGCATTAGGTTACGCAGAAGAAAATCGCATCGCACAAAACTTTTCTTTAGTAGGAGGGACAAAATAATGGCGATTCTCGAAGACAATGTAAGTGCAGTTACAAATGCAGAGCAACAAGTTACATTTGAATCAGGTAATGAAATGGCAGCTCTTGCAGCAGCACAAATCAACTATCATTTGATGGGTTATTTCCCAATTACTCCTTCTACTGAAATTGCACAACTGTTGGATCAAATGAAAGCTCGTGGTGAACATGATATTACGTTAATTGCAGCAGACGGTGAACATGGTTCAGCTGGGATTTGTTATGGTGCTTCGGCCGCAGGGGCACGTGTATTCAACGCAACAAGTGCAAATGGTTTTATGTATATGCTTGAACAACTGCCTGTTCAATCTGGTACTCGATTCCCAATGGTAATGAACCTTGTCACTCGTGCAATTAGTGGTCCTCTTGATATTCGCGGTGATCATTCTGACCTCTATTATGGATTGAATACAGGTTGGGTTATCTTGACAGCTCAAACACCACAAGCTGTCTATGACATGAACATTATGGCACTAAAAATTGCCGAACACTCTGATGTGCGTCTTCCCGTTATCGTAGCATATGATGGTTTCTTCACATCACATCAAAAACGTAAAGTTCAATATTTCTCTGATCGTTCCACTGTGCAAAAATTTGTCGGTGAACGACCAGAAGGATATGCAAATGCATTAGATTTTGAGAATCCAGTCACAATCGGGGCACATATGGATGGCAACGACTTAATTAATAACAACTTCCAGCAATCAGAAGCATTATATCAAGCAGGATCTGTTTTCAAAGAAGTAGCTAAGGAATATGCTCTTCTGTCTGGACGTGAATACCCTATGCTTGATTTATATAAAATGGAAGATGCTGAAGTTGCATTATTTCTACTGAATTCGGCTGCCGAATCAGCGAAAGATGCGGTTGATACTCTACGTGCACAAGGGGTTAAAGCAGGTATCGTAAGCCCTAATATGATTCGACCTTTCCCTTCTGAAGCAATTCGCAATGCTCTAAAAAATGTTAAAGCATTATTAGTTGCAGAACGTGCTGATTCGTATGGTGGAAACGGTCCAAACTTAACACATGAAGTAAAATCTGCTTTACAAGAGGATAAAGATAACGAAACAATCGTCTTAAGTCGTGTCTTCGGGATCGGAGGAAAAGATTTCTTTGCTGAAGATGCTTTACATTTCTTCAACCTTGCAATTGAAACGGCTGAAAATGGCTATGCTAAAAAGTCATTTGACTACTACGGTCACACTGTTGGTAAAGAAGAAAATCGACTTCAACAAGCGATTGAACCACTTCACGGTGATGCATATAAAACAGGACTAATTAAAGTTACTCCTGATGAAGAAACAGGTAAGTTAAAAGTACGTATTCCTCCTCTTCGTCAGTTAACTACGAAACCGAAACGACTCGCTTCTGGACATGGAGCTTGCCCAGGGTGTGGAATTTTCCCTGCGTTAGAATTATTTTTCAAAGGGATTGAAGGTGATGCAGTCATCTTGTTCCAAACGGGTTGTGCGTATGTTGTAACGACTTCTTATCCGTACAGCTCACATAAACAACCGACCATCCATAACTTATTCCAAAATGGACCTGCTACACTTTCAGGCACACTAGAGGCATTCCATGAAATGAAACGTCGTGGTGAAATTGATGTAGCTGATGATGTAACATTTGTGATGATTACTGGTGATGGCGGTATGGATATCGGAATGGGTTCTGCGATCGGAACAGCAATGCGCAACCATAAAATGATCTTACTTGAGTATGATAACGAAGGATATATGAATACAGGTTCGCAAATGTCTTATTCTACACCGCTCGGTCATATGACAAGTACAACAGGTGTTGGAAAAACTCAACAAGGGAAAGCCTTTCACCATAAAGATACAGCCCAAATTATGGCATCAACAAATATTCCATATGTATTTACTGGCTCTGAAGCCTTTCCACAAGACTTAGTAAAAAAGGCTGCAAAAGCACAATGGTATGCACAAAATGAAGGACTCGTTTATGGAAAAATATTAATTACGTGTCCACTTAACTGGAAGTCTGAGGACCGCTACGGAACAAAAATTATGGAAAATGCCGTTAACTCTTGTTTCTTCCCACTATATGAAGTTGAGCGTGGCGAAACAATGATTACACATGACCCTGATGCAAAGAAAAAACGTATTCCATTAAGCGAATGGCTTACTTATATGGGAAAAGCCAAACACTTATTAAAAGAACAAAATGCAGACATGTTGAAGAGTTTTGAAAACGAAGTTGAAAGACGATGGTTACAACTAAAAGCAAAACACGAGAATCCATATTTGTAATAAAAAATAAAGTGATCCAATCAGGTAATTACTGACGCTTATACCACAAGGGTATGATCAAATCCCTCTCCCACTTAAACTTCGTTGATTCTCCAAAGTTTTGAAGTGGGAGTCTTAGCGTCAGTTGAAACGTGATAAACTGAAATAAAGACCAAACATTGTGGTTAGAACTACAACGTTTGGTCTTTAAATTTATGACTTCCACATAAAGTGAAACTTCCATCCGTGAAGGTATTCCTTCATCCTCCACAGATAGTTAGTTGAACCAATCAGGTAATGACTGATGTCTGTTACCACAAGGGTATGACTATGACCCTCTCCAACTTAAACTTCGTTGATTCTCCTAAGTTTTAAAGTGGGAGTCTTAGCGTTAGTTGAAACGTGGTAAATATACTCTTTATATTATATATCATCTATTGCAGGTGATTTACTTTATCTGGGTTAGCACAATAGTAAATATTTTTAATTTTATCTTCTTCAACTTGAAAAGCTACTACTGACTTAGAACCATCTGGATCAATTATCGTTAGACCAGTCTGACCATTCACTTTACTAAAATAAATTTGATAGCTATCATTCGCAAGTATTTTAGAAAGAGAACCAAATACTAAAACAACACTCTCTCTTCCAACAATTGGTCGTAATGCTGCAGCCTTTTTACCTCCACCATCTGCATAATAAATAACGTTTTCATGAAGATTATTGATAAGCTGAGTTACATCTCCCTTTTGAAATGCTGAAATAAATGTCAAGACTGTTTCTTCATGCTCTTTCGGAGGTGGCATTACTAATTCATGCTCTAAGTTGGGGAGCTCTTTTTTTATTCTACTCAAAATTTTCCGACAGTTACTTTCAGATTTTTGGACGATATCAGCAATCGTCTTATAGTCATATTCTAGCACTTCTCTAAGAACAAAAACGGCTCTTTCTACAGGATTTAAGGATTCAAATAGGATGAGAAGTGCAATAGAGATTTCTTCTTCTACTATCACTTCATTCATTGGGTCATGATTTGAGACGAGCGGCTCAGGTAACCACGTTCCAACATACAGCTCTTTCTTTTTCCTTGATGATTTGAGTAAATCTAGACAGCGGTTCGTAACTAATTTGCATAGAAATGCTTTTGTATTTTGTTGATGCTGTAATTCATACGTTTTTAGTTGAGTGAATACATCTTGGACTATATCTTCAGCATCGCTAACACTCCCTGTCATTTTATAAGCAAGAGAATGAAGAAGCGATTTGTAATCAATGAATAATTGCTGAACTAAAGAACTTTCCATTGCCAATCACCTTTCCTTTACTAAACTCGCCAGATCCCATGTGAATTTGCGGAGCCTTAATCCAATTTGACCTGATAAAGTAAAATTCATCCCCCATTTTTGAGCCCACACAAAACCGTCATTTGGTCCTAAGCTAATAAAAAATAACTTATAAGGTAAACCTTTATGAATAATTTGCTTGGAATGATTATTCAACCTATTCTTGATGATCTTTGCTAGTCTTAGAGATTGAGGTATTGCTTCCTTACAAGTCATTCCATCACATTCATTTGTTGTTGTATCAATGATTTGAGCACAGTCTCCAATTGCATAAACATTCGGAATCCCCGTTATTTCATAACATTCGTTAACAATTAATTGATTATGATTAGAAAGTGGGAGATTCAATTGTTTTATTACTGGACTGACTTCTACCCCGTTCGTAATGATACAACTTCCCACTTCATACATCTTCCCATTATCACAGATTATTCGTCCATCTCTATATTGCTTTACTCTCGTGTTTGAAATAAACGTTACACCTAAGCTTTCCATCTTTTTTTCTAATTTACTACTAATGTGCTCAGGTGCTTGATGTAAAACACGTGACTTAGAATCAAACAGAAGAACTTCTACGGCATCAGGATCAATTCCATATACCCGAGACTGTCCTTGTAACCAAACACCCAATTCACAAGCAGTTTCAATTCCAGAAATACCTCCACCAACAACTGCAACTTTCAAGTCGTTATTTTGTATGCTATCCTCAGATTGTTTTTTTGTTCTATCCAAAAAATCTATTAATTCGTTTCTTATTTTATGTGCACTTGCTTCATCTCTGAGTGTTTCTCCTCCAATAATTTCGTCATACTCCTTTACAATACTTCCAAGTGTAATAGCTAAATAATCATAAGGAACATTGGCGATCTGATTATCTTCTACCCTAACATTTACTTCTCTTGCACTCCTATTTAAGCTTACAATTTCTCCTTGAATGAACTCAATTCCTTCTGAAAGATAATCCTGAAATGGAATAGCTATTTTTAACTTATCGACATCCTCTGTAATTGTTTTCACTAACAGTAACTTTCGATAATGATAAGAATTTTTATCTATTAAAATAATTTTTACAGATGAACCTAATTCATTTTTAAGCTCTTTCTTTAAATTGTTGATTAAATTAATCCCAGCATAACCGCCGCCTAAAATAACAATTGTCTTCATTACTTTTCGCCTCCTTATCCTTATAACGAGTGAGGAGGTTTGTTTGTGACAAAACAAATGAATTTTATTTTTTAATTTATAATGTTTCAACTAAATATCAGTGGTGGAAAAAGAAAAACCCCCACTTAAATTTATTAAGTAGGGGCTTAGCTCAGAAACATTTTATAATTAACTTCTTACTTTTTAGCAATGATCATAAACCGTTTGGAATTCGTACGAATCCCTTTCTTCGTATTGTTCTGTTCGATGAATCTTTTCAATAATTCTAAGTCCTGCTTATCTTCCCCAAAATTAGGTATGATAGGAGTATGTGTTAACAAAAATATGATGTCTTCAGGCGTTTGATAATAATTTACCGCATCATATTCAAATGTTTGTATGTTAGAAAAACCTGCATCTGATAATTGTTGAACATATCGTGCCTTCAATGTTCCATCCACTACTTTAAAGGATTGTCCACGACCAAATGCTCTTTTTAAATTTAGTTTATCAGCTTCACTGACTTGTTGAGTTAAAAAGGTTCCACCTTCCTTTAATACCTTTGAAACTTCAGTTGAACTAAAAGGAGAATGGTTACAAGAAACTACATCAAAAAAATCAACAGGAAATTGTAAATGATCAGCAGACATTTGATAAAAACGAACATTCGATACACCAGACTTTTCTAAGTTAGCCTGAGCCGTTTTCATCATTCCTTTAGAAAGATCTATTCCAACGAGAGAATGTACTGATGAGGAAATTCCCAATATATTTTCCCCTCCACCTGTACCAATATCAAGAAATACATCTGAACGCTGACACCTTTTCAATACTTCTTCGTAAAAGTCCCATTTAACCCCTTCTGAAGTACATTTCAATTGACTGAAATCCCAACCATTTATTTCTCCAACTTTATCATAAAAATTTTGATATTCTAATTCATTCATAATTGTTTAACTTCCTTTCAAATAAAAAACAAGGCTTAAGGATATGTTAAATAAACTAACAGTCCAGTGCCTTGTTTTTGTACGTATTGTAATGGATAACGACACTGTTCAAAAATTGAGTTTTCATAAAAAGGGCATACTTCCCCCTTGCTAGCTGGTACGCGTTTTTTTTCAGCCCGAAAACTAATTACTTCGAACAATACGATAAGTCATCCAATTCACCTCATTTGAAAGATTATATTTATTATAATTGATCCAATCTATTATTGAAAGATGAATTCTCATAATTTATTCTTGAGTGTGAAATTAAGAATTAAACAAAGTATCGTAACTTTTGTTTTTCAACAATGCAAAGAACACCTCCGAGATATTGATGCATGATCAACTCGAAGGTGTTTTATTTTCAATTTATTTCATGTCGTATATAAAATGGATTCACTATTTTCACACTCTTAATTAAAGAAACGTTTCACCATTGCAAGACCATTCTTTGCAGATGGATAACGGAAGCTCATATCAAAGCGAGTCGTTTGCTTTAAGACACTTTTCATATGTGAAAATGCGTGGAAGCTTCCTTCTCCATGATAACTACCCATACCACTCTCTCCAACACCACCAAACGGTAAATACGGTGTTGCAATATGCATTAACGTATCGTTCACAGTACCTCCACCATATGAAATTGAAGAGTTTATTAATCTCTCAACTTCATCACTTTGTGTAAATAAATATAAAGCGAGCGGTTTAGGACGGTTATTCACTTTCTCAATCACTTCGGAAAGGTCGGAATATGTGAACATTGGAAAAATAGGGCCGAAGATTTCATCCTGCATAACAGGTGAGTCCCAACTCGCTCCTTCGATGAAGGTAGGTTCAATTTTTAAAGTGTCTCTATCTGTTTTACCACCGAAAACAATTTGTCCGTCATTCAAATATGATGCTACTCGATCAAAATGAGGTTCATTCACAATTTTCCCATATTTGTCATCTTTAATTGGTTCTGATCCATAAAATTCAGCAACTACTTGCTTCATTTCTTCAACCAGTGCCTCTTTAACATTTTCATGAACTAACAAATAATCAGGAGCAATACACGTCTGACCAGCATTCGTGTATTTTCCAAACACAATTCGTTTTGCTGCAAGTTTAATATTTGCATCATGATGAACAATGCATGGGCTCTTTCCACCTAGTTCAAGCGTTAATGGAATAAGTTGTTTCGAAGCTGCTTCCATTACAATCTTGCCAACTGGTACACTACCTGTAAAGAATATATAATCAAATGGTTGTTCTAATAATGTTTGGCTTGTTTCCACTCCGCCTTCAATGACCTCAATGTACTCAGAAGGAAATACTTCACTTATGATGCGAGTAATCACTGCAGAAACTGTAGGTGTTAACTCAGATGGTTTTAATACAGCAGTATTTCCCGCTGCAATTGCCCCTACTAACGGAGATAACGCCAGTTGAAAAGGATAATTCCACGGAGCGATGATTAACGTTACTCCATACGGTTCAGGCATGATATATCCTTTTGACCCCACATGTGTTAGAGCCGTTTTTACTTTTTTCGGTTTCACCCATTTTTTCAGATTTTTAATTGAAAAACTAATTTCCTCATATACAATACCAAGTTCTGTACTATACGCCTCGAACTCAGATTTATTCAAATCCTTCTTCAAAGCATCATTTACATCTGTCTCATATTTTTTTATTCCATCTTTTAACGCTTGTAGTTGTTTTAAACGGAATGAAACAGGTTTAGTTTTTTGGCTATAATAATAGCTTTTTTGCTTTTCAATAATTTCTTCCACTTCTGAAGCTACTTGATCCATCACTAACATTTTCCCTCACTCCTTATACACTAAATTTTTCATGTTCCATTCACTGATAATATTATTTTATAACCTGAAGTTTGAATCATAATAAATAAATTAATAATCTTTATGTCGAATTTATTAAACGTTTAATCATATCATAATACCAATTTTTTACGATGTCAAAGAAAACACTATCTACATAGAATGAATCCTACACATGTGCTTTTATTCACATTTAATTTGCTCTATACAGCATATTACTAATGTATTCGATAGCATTACTATATTTCCTGTTTACAAAAAAGAAGCTTGGAATATTCCAAACCCCTTTATTAAATATTATATTTTGAAAAATCTTCTGCAACGTCCGTATGTGGAAAAATAGACTCTGCTTCTTCTTTCAACTGTTGAGCTCCTTTAATTTGATATCGTGAGCTTATATGTGTAAGTATAAGTTTCTTAACATTCGCCTTTTTCGCTATTTCAGCTGCTTGTGTAGCAGTAGAATGGAAATATTGATGTGCAATTTCTCTATCTGCATCAGCGAATGTAGCCTCGTGAACTAGCACATCTACATCCTGTGCCAACGATAGTGACGCTTCACATGGACGAGTATCTCCTAACACAGCAATTTTTTTACCAGCTTTTGCTGGACCTAGATAATCGTTTCCATTCAATATTTCTCCACTATCTAGCTTAACTGTTTGACCTTCTTTTAATTGCTGATAGATCGGTCCTGGATGCACACCTCTATCTCTTAATTTCTCAACAAGTAATTCACCACGTTTATCCTTTTCGACAACTCGATACCCATAACTAGGTATGCCATGTGATAGCTTCTGCATTTCAACCGAAAACAGTTTGTCTTCAAAAACGATTCCTTCTTTTCCTTCAATAATCTGAAGTGGATACTTCAAATGTGTTTGACTAACAGAGAGTGCTGTTTCAACGAATGTAGCTAACCCTTCTGGTCCAAAAATGGTTAAAGGTGACGTTCCACCTTGAAACGAACGGCTCCCGAGCAAACCTGGTAATCCAAAAATGTGATCACCATGAAGATGTGTAATAAAAATATGCTCAATTCGTCGTGGACGTATTGATGTATGTAAAATTTGATGTTGTGTTGCTTCACCACAATCAAACAGCCAGACAGATCCGCGCTCTTGGTTCATGTTGAGTGCAATTGATGATACGTTCCGCTCCTTTGCAGGAATTCCTGCACCTGTTCCTAAAAATAAAAAATCCAATGCTCTTTCCTCCGTCATTTATTGCTCTTCTTTACTACCAAAACGGTAATGGCGTAAAAAATCCTTTTGGAAGCTCGTACCTTTATGCTTCTCACCGCCCTCTACATTCCGCTTCGTCCTCACATCTTTCCCCTTTTTAATACTATTTTCTCCATACTTATCACGTATAGACTGTATAGTTTCATACAATGGCTCTTTCTTTACTTCTTCTGTATATGAAAAAAGATCAAGTTGACGAAATGCTTCAGCCTTTTCTTCTAATTGCTGTGCTGTCACACCTAATAATCGAATAGGCTTATCATTCCAATGCTCATTGAACAAGTAATAAGCTGCTTCAAAAATGTCAGCTTCCTTATCTATACTTTGAGATAGTTTACGGCTACGTGTAATCGTTTTTCGATCATGATAGCGCATCGTTAATTGAATATTCCAACTCACCATACCTTGACGGTTCATTCGTTTCGCTACTGAACTAGACAACTCCTGCAATACAAGACGGATTTGCGCTTCATCTGTCGTATCGTCTGGTAATGTTTTAGAATTACCGATGCTTTTGAAGTCTGACAGAGCATCTGGATCTACGACACTATTATCAATCCCATTTGCTCTCTCTTTCAGACGAATGCCATTAATACCGAGTAACTCTTTTAAAGTATAGTCATCTGCATTTGCTAATTCACCGATAGTTTGAATATGTACAGAATTCAATTTTTCAGCGGTTCTTTCTCCTATCCCATGCATCTCCACAACTGGAAGTGGCCACAACTTTGTTTGTACATCACGCTTACGTAATACAGTAATCCCCATTGGCTTCTTCATATCTGAGGCGGTTTTTGCAAGAAATTTATTCGGTGCTACACCAATACTGCATGGTAAGTCTAATTCATTCATAATATCGAACTGAATTTGCTTCGCTATTTCAACCGGTGACCCTAGATCACTACTACTAGTTATATCCATATATCCTTCATCAATCGAAACAGGCTGAACGAGTGAGGCATATCGAGATAAGATTTGAAACATAGCAATAGATGTTTGGCGGTATAGAGGAAAGTTAGGGCGTCTAACAATTAGCTCTGGACATAAACGTTTTGCCTGCCAAAGTGTCATTGTCGTCTTCACACCTTTTGCACGCGCTTCATAGCTACTTGTCACAATGATCCCTCTGCGCTCTTTCGGATTGCCAGCTATCGCTAATGGTTTACCCTTTAATGATGGATCATTCGCCATTTCAACAGATGCATAGAAACTATTCATGTCGACATGTAAGATTACCCTGCCTTGTTTTGGATACATTTCTTTCAATATTCATCACCACACATACGTGCAAAATTACTAACTTTATGATACAGCAGTCTCTCTATATTTTCCATCCTTCACTTGTAAAGTCATTTCCTGTTTGCAAATTTGCTGTAATACAAATGAAAACAGAAGCCTTCTCACTGTTAAGCAGGCTTCTGTTTCAAATTTCATTATTATAAATAACTTTGTGTAACTAGAGGATGTATGTACCTCTTTACATATATTGAAGCTGTTCCTTATTTTGCTGCTTCTTCAATGACTGCTAGCACGATTTCAGCCGTCTTCACTAGCTCTTCAATCGGCATCTTTTCATTTGTTGTATGAATTTCTTCATAACCAACAGCTAAGTTAACAGTTGGAATTCCAAGTCCGTTGAAGATGTTTGCATCACTGCCACCACCACTTGTAAACAATTCTGGCTTGCGTCCAATTTTCTCAGCAGCGCGCTTTGCAATTTCAACAACAGCATCACCATCTTTGAACTTAAAGCCAGGGTACATCACTTCAACATCCACATCAGCACTTCCACCCATTTGTTCAGCTGTTTGCTCAAACGCTTCTTTCATCTTTGCTACTTGCACTTCCATCTTCTCAGGTACAAGTGAGCGTGCTTCTGCTAAAATATCAACGCGGTCACATACGATATTTGTTTGCTTTCCACCTTCAAATCGACCTATATTAGCAGTTGTTTCATCATCGATTCGACCAAGAGGCATTTTGGAGATTGCTTTTGCTGCAATTGTGATCGCCGAAACACCCTTTTCTGGTGCAACACCTGCGTGAGCAGTTTTTCCATGAATGACTGCCTTCACCTTCGCTTGTGTTGGTGCAGCAACGATAATGCTTCCAACTTTACCATCTGAATCTAATGCATAACCATATTTTGCTTTCATGTATGAAGCATCAAGCGCTTGTGCGCCAACAAGCCCTGATTCTTCTCCAACTGTAATGACAAATTGGATATCTCCATGTTCAATATTGTTTTCTTTTAATAGACGAATTGCTTCAAACATTGCAGCGATTCCAGCTTTATCATCGGCACCAAGAATTGTCGTACCATCTGTTACAATCTTATCACCTTCAATTGATGGTTTAATACCATTACCTGGTACAACCGTATCCATATGCGAGGTGAAATAAATTGTATCAACACCTGCTTTTGTTCCTTTTAATGTACAAATTAAATTATTAGCATCGTGATCGGTAATTTCTCTCGCATTATCTTCTTCAACTTCAACACCAAGTGAAGTAAATTTTTCTTTTAATACTTCTGCAATTTTTGCTTCATGTTTTGTTTCAGAATCTACTTGCACGAGTTCCAAAAATTCGTTTACAATACGTTCTTTGTTAATCATTGGAATCCTCCTTTTTGTTCATGAATATTGTAAAATAACAAAACTTATAACGGAATATTGCCGTGTTTCTTCTTCGGACGTTCTTCCTTCTTATTACGTAACATCTCAAGAGCTTGAATAATTTTAATACGTGTTTCGCGAGGATCAATGACATCATCAACCATACCCATAGAAGCAGCTACATATGGATTTGCAAACTTATCACGATATTCTTCAATCTTCTCGGCACGTTTCGCCTCAGGATCTTCACTATCATTAATTTCACGAGCAAAAATAATATTTGCAGCACCTTGTGGCCCCATTACAGCAATCTCAGCATTCGGCCATGAATAGACGACATCAGCACCAATTGCTTTACTATTTAGTGCTACATAAGCACCACCATAAGCTTTTCGAAGAATAACGGTTAACTTCGGTACTGTCGCTTCGGAATAAGCATACAAAATTTTCGCACCATGCCTTATAATTCCACCATGCTCTTGCTTAATTCCAGGGAAGAAGCCTGTTACATCTTCAAACGTAATGATTGGAATATTAAATGAATCACAGAATCGAATAAAACGAGCTGCTTTATCTGAAGAATCAATATCTAATCCCCCAGCCATTACTTTCGGTTGATTACATACAAGCCCAATAACTTCACCTTTTATTCGCGCTAACCCAACAACAACATTCTTCGCAAAGTCTTTATGAATTTCCATAAATGATCCTGTATCAACCACTTGTTCAACAACGACACGCACATCGTACGGGCGAATCGCATCAAATGGAATGACATCAGTTAACTCAGGTCGATAGTCATCTTCTCCATCATATTTTGCTACTGGTGGTTTTTCTTCATTACTCTGAGGTAAATAACTACATAAACGACGTACATCCTCTAATACTTCTTGTTCTGACTTAGCAGAAAAATGGGCATTCCCGTTAATTGAATTATGTACTTTAGCTCCACCTAAGTCTTCAGATGAAATTTTCTCCCCTGTAACTGTTTCAATTACTTTTGGTCCTGTAATAAACATTTGACTTGTTTTCTCAACCATAAATACGAAATCAGTGATTGCTGGTGAATAAACAGCCCCACCTGCACATGGTCCCATAATAACTGATATTTGTGGAATTACTCCTGAATATATCGAGTTACGGTAGAAGACATGCCCATACCCATCTAATGATACCACACCTTCTTGAATACGCGCTCCTCCAGAGTCATTCAAACCAATGATCGGTGCGCCATTCTTAGCAGCTAGATCCATAACCTTCGATATTTTTTGAGCATGCATCTCACCAAGTGCCCCACCGAACACTGTGAAATCCTGTGAAAAAACAAAGATGAGGCGACCATGAATCTTACCATAACCAGTCACAACACCTTCACCTGGACCTTTCTTACCACCAAGTCCAAAATCTTGGCAACGATGTTCAATGAAAGGATTTAGTTCAACAAACGTTCCTTCATCTAATAATAGGTCAATTCGTTCTCTAGCGGTAAGTTTGCCTTTTTCATGTTGTTTATCAATCTTATCATCGCCACCACCAAGCTCAACCTCTCTACGTTTATCATATAACTCATTTATTTTTTCATATATATCCATCTTTACATATCCCCCTTTGTTTGCTTCTCACAAAGTTCATATAACACACTGCCTGTTGATTTCGGATGCATAAAGGCAATTTTCGCCCCACCAGCACCTTTTTTAGGCTGCTCATGTATCATTCGAATTCCGTTCTGCTTCATATCTGCGATTCGCTCTTCAATTGAGTCTACCCCAAGTGCAATATGATGAATTCCTTCTCCCTTTTTATCCAAAAACTTTGCAATCGCACTCTCTTTTGAGAGCGGTTCCAATAATTCGATCTTAGATTCACCAATTTTAAGAAAAGCAACCTTAACATCTTCTGATTCTACTTCTTCAATACCAAGAAGCTCTAATCCAAGATGTTCCGTATATAATGATAATGAACGTTCAATAGACTCGACCGCTACACCAATATGATCAATTTTTTTTGCCATACTTATCCCCCCTGATGTTTAATTATTTTAAAATGTATCACAAGTTTTATTCCAGAAAAATGAGCGAGCGTTTGCTCATAATTCACCTTGTAAACTATTTCGCTAAAACTTGTCGAAATTCCTGCTATTATCTAAAAATTCAGGGTGATTTGTTTATATAGTAAATTAATGAGTTTATATAAGTAGCTTGTCTTATCTACAGAAGCCCGTTAAAATAAAAGAAGAGGAATGTTCTTAAGGAGGAACAATAATGCGTCGTAAAAAAACGATGAAAGTCATGGTCTATCTTATGGTTATATCTATGCTACTTTCTTCACTACTCGCTGGTGTTAGCTTTTTATTCTAATAGTAAAATAAAACCATATATTAAAAGGGGGAGCTTGTTCATACAGGCTCCCCCCTTTTAATATAAAATAATATTTAAAATGCTAGATTTTGATTGTATTCACCTTTTCCTTTGTATATATTGACAAAATCATCTAACTTTACTAAAATATTCTATAATTATTAAACGCTGAATAAACGGCTATGAAGAGAAGAGTAGTTATGATTAATTATTTCCAGAGAGCTCCAGTAGGTGGGAAGGAGCAATAATGATCTTAATGAACAAAGACTCAGAGCTTCGCACGGATCTAGGATCATAATCTTAGTGATACTGCGACGGGATCTCCCGTTACAGAGATAGGGTATAATCAATGATTGTAATTGACGTACCCGAAGAGGTTGATATGGTGACATATCAATAAACTGGGGTGGTACCACGAAGTTCATAACTCTCGTCCTCAAGATGAATAATCTTGGGGGTGGGAGTTTTTTGTTTTAATTTAAAACTTTTAATTTACACAAATTAACAAATAAATGAATGGAGTGGAAATGAATGAGTAATGAACAAAGAGAGTTAAGAATAAAAAAATTAGAAACTATACGTTCTCATGAAATTCAAGTATATCCTGAGAGGTATTCTACAAATTATGAATTAAATGAAGTCTCTGTACTTGAAGACGGAACTTCTGATATAAGAGTTGCGGGAAGAATAATGAGTATTAGACACTTCAAAAAATTGAGTTTTATTACTGTATCAAATATCCAAGCAAGTTTACAACTTCTCTTAAAAGAAGACGAAGTTGGGGAGAAACTCTTTAATCAATTTCATAATTTATTTGACATAGGTGATTTTATCGGCGTTGAAGGACATCTATATACTACAAAAACAAAAGAAAAAACTTTGCGTGTTATGAACTATGTATTTCTCGGAAAAGCCTTGAGAACTCTGCCAGAAAAATGGCATGGCTTAAGTAATGTTGAACTTCGATATAGACAGCGCTACTTAGATTTGATAATGACACAAGAAACACAAAGTCGATTATTGGCAAGAACGAAAATGACTCGTGACATTCGAAGGTTCTTTGAGGATCATAATTTCCTTGAAGTAGAAACGCCTATTTTGCAACACTCATCATCAGGTGCACTAGCAAAACCATTTAAAACCTTTCACAATTCTTTAGATACTGAATTAAACTTACGTATAGCTCCTGAAACTTATCTTAAGAGATTGATCGTAGGAGGATTTACGAAAGTATTTGAATTTGCAAAATGTTTTAGAAATGAAGGACTCAGCCCACAACATCTTCAAGAATTTACAATGGTTGAAGGCTATGCTGCATACTGGAATTATGAAGATACGATGAAATTAATGCGTGAAATGATCCTGTTTATACTTGAACAAACATTTAATAGCACCACCCTAACAATACAAGGTCAAATAATTGACTTTTCGTTAGAATGGGACATCGTCTCCTTTAAAGATATCATTTTGAGAGACACAGGAATTGATATTGACCTTTATCCAAATGTTATAGATTTATATGAAGAAACGCAGCGAAACAATATTGATTTAGAGCATGAACATATTGAATCTCTCGGTAGAGGTAATTTTATTGATTTGCTTTACAAAAAAATGTGTCGTCCAAAACTTATAAAACCAACTTTTTTAATTCAGCACCCTATTGATTTATCTCCACTGGCTAGAGCTAATCAACATAACCCTACTTTAACAGATCGATTTCAATTAGTCGTAAATGGTGTCGAAATAATAAATGCCTACTCAGAACTAGTTGACCCACTTGAACAAAAAAGAAGGTTAGAAGTTCAAGCTATTCTTAAGAGTAATGGTGATCTAGAGGCTATGGAGATGGATGAAGATTATTTAACAGCGATGGAGTATGGGATGCCCCCTATTTCTGGTTGGGGATTTGGTATTGAGCGTCTGTTAATGGTTCTAACAGATAGTGAAACGATTAAAGACTGTGTTATGTTTCCATTAACTAAAAAACAGTAAAGTAACATGTACATCAGTGAGGGCTATTATCCTTTACCCCCACTGATGTTTATTTGAACTAACCTCGTAATTAATGACGCTTGTTCTCCTAACTAAGCTTCGTTTACTTAGTGAATTTAACCCTATTAAAACACGATAAAACTCCACCATAATAGCTTCGACATGTAATATTATTGAATTAAATCAACTAGGAATAAAACACCGCTTAATTATTTTCATTCATCATCTTTTTTAAACGAGGCACAACATCTCCCTCTATTGCATCATCTAAATCTTCCATCCTTACTTCAAGATTAGAAATAATATGCTCAAATTTTGTCAATTTAGCACTCTGTTGAAACAGTGCAATCCCCATAATCACATTGGACAATAAAACTAGAATTAAAATAATCTTATAAAGTTTATTCATAATATTACTCCCCTAAACAAGCATATCTTCCCATAAATATACAAAACCTTCTTGACATTCTATCAAACTATAAAATACCATAAAATGTATAAAAAGTATTGGAAGGGAATGTTTTTTATGAAAAAAATGATTCTATCAGTCCTTAGTTTATCAATCATTCTTTTTATTATTTCATCAATTATCACACATAGAGTCAATGCAAATGAAATAGATGTATCTCTAAATGAATATCAATCTATATCAAATCCTCCTCTTATGAAAAACGGGAGAATACTGCTGCCTTTAAGAGAACTAGCCACTATTTTTGAAGCAGCTGTTTTTTGGGATGAAAGCGAAGAGAGAATAACGATCATAGGAGTAGAATACAAAATCGAGATGTATCTTAATAAGAAGGAAGTAGCATTGAATGAAGCTACGGCTTACCAGTTGGATGTACCACCAGTCATTCATCGAGGAATCACGTATGTCCCAGTCCGTAACCTTTCAGATTTATTCAACGTTCCTATTACATGGGATGAACAAACTTCTACGTTACATATTAATAACGAATCTAAATATGTTTGGAACCAGTTGGAAGAGATGATTTACTGGGTCGATAAAAATAATGGTATGTTATACGGAAGTAATAACAGAGAAATGGCTATGGGGATGGGAGATACAAACATTGAAATTATAGACCGTTCAGATTCGACTATTAATTTACTAAATGATGATACTGTATTATTAGAAGTACATTCAAATTATGGAGAGCCTCATATAAATGATGAAATATTTAAGATTCTCATTAAAAATGGAAATGTAGTTTATGAAACTGATATAAAGTACCATGGACATAACTCATTTTACAGCATTAGATTCTATCAAGATTATATATTAATGTTACAGGATTCTACACTAAACTTTGTAAAAAACACCGGAGAAGTTGCGTATTCTTACGACCTATCTAAAATTACTGAAATTGATGACATCTTCACTGTTGAGTGGGTTAATAACGATTACTTATTAATACGTCCCTATCAGCTAGAAACATTAATGCTCATAAACCGTCACACAAATGAAACAACCTTATTATATAAAAATCTTGCAAATCATAATGTTAAACAACTAATTGATGACTATGTAAATGAGTATCCCCATTCTGACTTTCAATATGCAGGGGATAACTTAAGATTGCTTGAAGAAAAAGATGGTGTATTATATTTTCAGTATGATCATTATTTTTCTTCTGAACAGGAGATAGTTGAATATAAACTTAATCCTTGATTACGATCAAATCAAACCAGACCAATGCGTATATTGTTTTTTACTCTAAAAAGCCATTAAAACAGCCCTCCAGATCATCCCTTTATTGTATGCTTATTTAAATAAATGAAACACAATCTCCTCTTGAATAAGTATAGTTAATATCAGTACTTATCCAAGAGAAGATTGTGTGAGTATAAAACTATTAATTAGGCAAATTAAAGTGAAACTTCAATCAATGAGGTTTTAACGTCAGTTGAAACATGATTAAACGATATACATTTGACAAACAAACGTACTGTTTTATAATCTTGTTTCTAAACACACCTCTTCTATTCCACTTGTGACACCATAATCCCATCATTTGAATAATTATTTTGATAAACTTGATTAGAATCTCCTTTAACATAGAAAATATTATAAAATTCTATTTTATCCTCTGGTGATAGAAATACATATAATTGAATTCCAATATTCCTTGATTTCAAATTGTCTATATCTACTACGTTAATATGTACAGGATTAGGAAGTTGAGGAACAACAAAATATTCATAGTTGAGTGAAAAATATGAATGATCTCCTTCTGATAGTCCGGATGTTTTTTCTTCTCCTAAGACTTGAATAACCTCTCCCTTTGTCATACCAATTTCAAGCTTTCTTTCTAGATCTTTTACTTTTTCTTCTATCTCTTTATCGGTTACTTTTTTTTGATATTCAATATCGTTTTGTTTGTATTTCTCTACTCTATCTTTTAATTTTTTCTTGTGTTTTTTTCCTGGATGTAATTCAAATACTTTAAGGCTATCTTTCTCTGGAGATAATAGATATATATTATTTTTATCAACTCTAATCATATGCACTGGAATATAATCTATATTTTCTATAGGAATTCGGATAGCTCCCTTTACCTTCCCATTGAAATCTGCAACTTCAATTGTTGTTTCAGTCATGATAATGCTCACATCTGGTGCTACTTCAGTTTTTTTGTATACTAACTCATTATTAGAAATACTTAATACATCTAATGCGCCAAAGGAATGATCATAAGAAACAGGAATTTCGTGATTTTTACTTCCTGATAATTTTATTTTTCCATTTTTCTCATCTACTTTTTTTTGTATAATATCAATACCCACGGATCCTTCTAGTAATTTTCCATTATATTTTTTACTCTTATTGTTCAAACTAAATGCAACTATACCTGCTTGTTCTACAAATACTTCACTACCTTTGGCAGTTAATGAAGTAGGTACTTTTATTTCTTTTGGTATCTCATGTGTGTTTAGCAACTCTCCGTTTTTGTTGTATTGATTTACAACCGAAAGACCGTTATCTAAAATGTATAGATCTTCTTTATTATCTACATATATATCCTGACCAAATCTGAAGTTATCCATGTTTATGTTATGTGTTTGGTTACTTTTTAAATCCCTGATTACAACCCTCTCGTTTACATTATCTAATATAAAAATTTTCTGCTTTCGTACAAAATAACTATTTGGTCCTTTTCCTAATTTTTCAAAACCATCTGGTATTAAGCCTACTTCTTCACTACCACTTCCGTACGCAAATTCAGTCAATAAACTCATTTCCTCAACCTCTAGAACATTTACACCTTCTACTTTAGTCTTATTCTCAATTGATATTAACCATATAAACAACGTCAGAAGTATTGTAACAAATAGCAATATCTTTTTCATAAAATATCCCTTCCCAAAATATTGATGATATCTAATAATAAGATATTAATAGATGAAAACTAACATTAACAAAAAATACAATATATGTTATTTTCAAATAAACCTATTGTATCAATATTCTATTTCCTATTGAAAAAAACAATAAAAAAAGAAACTTCCTTCATTTCTCAATGATAGAAGTTCCTCTTTTCTCACATCAACTTACTTCTAATTTCAGCTCAATTATATACACACGAAAAAATATATCTTTTTACTCTAAACTTCACTCTGTTTAAAATATCTTTTACAAATTAAATATTTTTCAAGCTCGTTAAGGAAATGGAATAATGAGGCTCTAACTTCGAATTCTTCCCTTGATTGTGGAAGTTCCATCTCACGGAAGCTGCTTCGCATCACTTCCATTTTGTCTAAATACATTTGTGCTGTATTACCTGAATGGACTCCCTCACTAATTTCATCCATAAGTGAAGCAATTTCTAATGCATGATCATGAGAAATTTTCAACGAAGAAACAATCCAAAGCATTTGTTCAATGACTTCCAATTGTTTTTCACGCATTTTGAAATAATGATAGTATTCATCTTCATAACGTTTGAAATGATTTTCAACATTTCGATAGGCAAGACTTTTGGCAGATTGGATCAAATCATTCGTTTCAGTGATCTCTTTCCCATCCCAAAAATTATCACCATTTCTTAAATAAACTGAGATTTCATGTAAAATATGTGAGAAATGTTGTTCAATCTTCTTCTGACGCTTCTTCAGCTCTTGTTCCATGCTAGGCATGTACAAATTCATAACAAGTGCTACACCGATTCCTATTCCGATGATTCCCAACTCATTCAAAATGAATGCAACAGTAATATTATTTTCTATGTACAAATGTAAAATAATAACTGAACTCGTTACAACACCTTCTTTTGCCCTAAGCATAACTACAGTTGGAATGAAGAAGATAAGCATCAAACCGATTACGAGTGGATGATAGGCTATCCCTTCAAAAAAGACAAATGCAAAAAACATTCCGACCAAACAAGCAAGCGCGCGTTCCCACGCACTAATTAGTGAACGTTTCTTGGTTACTTGTATACATAATATAGTTAATATTCCTGCTGAAGCAAAATTCTCTAATGAGAACAATTGAGCAATCCAGATCGAGATCGCTGTTCCAACAGCAGTTTTTACGGTACGATAACCGATTTTGAACATGAAAGGGGAAACTCCTTTACAATAAAATAAATGGAGATGACTTAATAGCCATCTCCATTATATACTCAATCTATAAGATTTTTTCAAGAAAGTTTTGTGCACGTTCTGTTTTTGGGTTCGTAAAGAACTCTGATGGAGATGCTTCCTCTACTAATTTTCCTTCATCTAAGAAAAGCACACGATCTGCCACTTCACGAGCAAATCCCATTTCATGTGTTACAATTGCCATCGTCATTCCACTCTTCGCCAAGTCTTTCATAACTTCTAACACTTCTTTTACCATTTCGGGATCAAGTGCAGATGTAGGCTCATCAAATAACATAGCTTCAGGTGACATCGCTAATGCTCGTGCAATTGCCACACGTTGCTTCTGACCACCAGAAAGTCGGTTCGGATAATCATTAGCTTTTTCTAGCAGTCCTACTTTATCTAGTAGTTCACGACCAACTGCTTCAGCTTCTTTTTTGGACATTTTCTTTACATTAATCGGAGCATACGTTAAATTTTCTAATACTGTCATGTGTGGAAACAAGTGAAAATGCTGAAATACCATACCTAAACGCTGGCGAAGTTCCATAACATCCGTTTTCGGATTCGTAATCTCATCATGCCCTATCCAAATTTGTCCATCTGATGGTTCTTCTAAAAGATTCATACAACGAAGTAACGTTGACTTCCCAGAACCAGAAGGACCGATAATTGAAACTACGTCACCTTGATTAATTTCTGTAGAAACTCCTTTTAACACTTCTAACTTTCCATATGACTTGTGTAAACTCTCAATTTTAATCACTGCGACTCATTCTCCTTTCAAGCCCTTTACCAAGAAGAGTTAACCCCATCACCATAATCCAATAGATTAATCCAACAAATAACATTGGTTCGAAGAAGGCATATAATTCTCCACCTACAATATAAGAGCGGCGCATAATATCTGTCACACCGATTACCATTACAACCGCTGATTCTTTCGTTAATGTTATAAATTCATTCATAAGTGCGGGTAAAATATTTTTTAATGCTTGTGGTAAGATAACATCTTTCATCATTTTACGATAAGGAATACCAAGTGCCATTGCTGCTTCACGTTGTCCTTTATCAATTGCACCAATACCTGCTCGTATTATTTCAGATACATATGCAGCTGAATTAAGCCCAAAAGCACCTACTGCTGCTAGAAAAGGTGGAATATCAAAGCCGATTAATTGAGGCAATCCATAATAAATAATCATTAATTGTAAAATTAGTGGAGTGCCACGGAAAATCGATGTATACGCATCAGCAATCCACACTAACGCACGTACACGACCAATTTTAAATAATGATAAGAGCGTTCCGAGAGTGAAACCAACTAACGCACTCACAAGTACAATTTGTACCGTAACAAAAATTCCTTTTAATATATAAGGTATTGATGGTACGATTTGCTGAAAATCTAAGCCCATCTCCTCAATCCTCTCAAATAGTAGTTAAGAAAGGAGAGCATTAAGCCCTCCTTCGATTATCTTGACCTATTATTGTGACTCTTCAGAATCAAACCATTTCTTTATCATTTCTTCAAGTTCACCACTTTCCTTTAACTCAGTGATAGCTTGGTCAAATTCTTCAACTAACTCACTGTTTTTAGGAAATGCAGCTGCTGTCCCTGCCTCTTCAGCGTTCTCAATAACAAAACCGGTTAAATCCTCATTTTTATCAAGATAACCCTTTGCCACTGTATCTTCGATAATTGCTGCATCAAAGCGACCAGCTTTCATTTCTTGAACAAGCTCGGGAATACGATTGCGACTCTCAATTGTAATATCTACATTCTCTTTAATCTCTTCAGCTTTATCTGCTTGGATAGAAGCAAGTTGTACCCCAACCGTCTTACCTTCTAATTCTTCAATTTTCCCAATATTAGATTCTGTAGGTGATACGATCATATGATTAGCTTCATAATAGATTTGCGAGAAATCAACGTTTTCTTTACGCTCTTCAGTAGGTGTCATACTTGATAAAACAAAATCAATTTTGTTAGATTGTAAGGCTGGAATAAGACCACTAAAATCAATATCTTTAATTTCAATTTCATAATCCAACTTTTCTGCAATTGCATTTGCTAAGTCAATATCAAAACCAATAATATCTTCACCTTGTGATGTTTGTACAAATTCAAAAGGCGGATAATCTGCTGATGTTCCCATTACAAGTACTTTCTTCTCCTTAGATGTTGTTTCTTTTTCGTTTGAAGCTTGTCCCTCTTCATTACCGCTAGCCCCACACGCTGTAAGGACACCAGCAAAGATAACAAGCATGAAAATCATAATTAATTTTTTCATAGTCTCTCCTCCTAGATGTAATAAAAATTAATATTTATTAGTTTTAATTAATATTTATGCGTTGATTTGTATTTTAACACGCCAAGAAAAATAAGCAATACAAATTCAAATAGATAAACTATAAAAAATATTCTCTATTTTCAAATATTAGAGAATAGAAATACCCAAACTGCATCAAATTCTGACTGTTAAACTCGTAAAATTTACTTAAGCTTGGATCTGTTGTCATTAACAAAATAATTATTCTATAAAAAAAAGACCGCCTAAAGGCGATCTTTTGATCATATTTCATCACAATGCTTCTCAAATGCTGTTTGCAACTTTTGAATCACTGCCATTGGTTCAAATCCTTCAATGTCATGTCGTTCAACCATTGTTTGTATTTTACCATCTTTCAAAAGTGCAAATGACGGAGATGATGGTGGATAACCTTCAAAAAACTCTCGTGCTCTCGATGTTGCTTCTTTATCTTGACCAGCAAAAACCGTAACTAATTGATCTGGTCGTTTATCATAATGGATAGCATTCCCTGCCGCTGGACGAGCAATTCCACCAGCACAACCACATACTGAATTGATTAAGACAAGCGTGGTTCCTTGTTTTTTGAATGCTTCATCAACTTCTTCGGGTGTACGTAAAGATGTGTATCCGGCTTGCTCTGCCTCTCCTCGAGCTTGTTCAACAATTTGATTCATATCCATAAACATATTAAAACTCATATCATTCACTCCTTTAACCGTTCATAAACGTATCGTACCAGCAATTATTACGATAATCAATCAAACTCACTTTTGCACTATGAAAACACAGTTTTATAATAACTACAAAAAATGGTTTAAAAGATTTCAAACGTGGAATACTATAATTAGATCTAGGTCCCATACCCCTAGACTCCCTAGATTAGAAGGTGAGGTTTCCCCCAACACTCACCTTCTTTTTTTATTCAAATGTTCGATTTACTTATATCTACACAATAATCATTTGTTACTTTATCATAAAAAATGAAATTTAGTTAAATACACACCTTAAATGATTTAACGTATTTATCAAGATTGAATTTATTTCTCATACTCATCAAATAACTCTCGAACCGCTTGTGTAACAGGTTGCTTCCCTTCAATAACAGCTTGTTCAATTGATGGCATTTTTTCTTTGACAAACGGGTGATTGAAAAAATCTGCTTCCAGCCTTTCCTTAATCATCGTATATACCCATTCTTTCGTTTGCAATTGGCGACGTTTTTCAAAAACACCTGATTGTTTTGTTATATGTTCAAACTGTTTCATTTGCTCCCATACGGTATCAATGTGATTATGATGTAAAGCAGAACATATTAACGCTTTAGTTTGCCATGCATCAGTCGCAGGTCGTAAATAATGAAGGATTTGTTCATATTCATTTCGTGCAACTTCTGCCATGCGTTTATTATCACCGTCTGCCTTATTAACAATTAACAAGTCAGCAAGCTCCATTACACCTTTTTTCATACCTTGCAAGTCATCCCCTGCACCTGTAAGTACAAGTAACACAAACATATCTACCATTGATCTCACTGCTATCTCACTCTGTCCGACACCAATTGTTTCAATAAGAATTACATCATAACCTGCTGCTTCACATAAAAGCATCGTTTCTCGTGTTTTTCGAGTTACACCTCCAAGAGTGCCAGCAGATGGTGAAGGTCGAATGAAAGCTCGAGGATTTCGTGAAAGGGACTCCATTCTTGTCTTATCACCGAGAATACTTCCTCCTGTTACGCTACTAGAAGGATCAACTGCCAATACAGCAACTTGCAAACCTTGTTCACATAAATAACTACCAAGTGCTTCAATGAACGTACTCTTTCCCGCACCCGGAACACCTGTAATACCTATTCGCAAAGAATGACCCGTATGAGGAAGTAACTCATTCAACAATCGTTGAGCAGAATGAATATGCTTTGGTGCATTGCTTTCAATTAATGTAATCCCCTTTGCAAGAATCGTACGATCATTGTTGCGAACACCTGATACATAATCTGCGAGTTTACGCTGTTTCCTTTTTGACGAAGGGGCCTGTTTGACTTCTTCTTGCTCTACTCCACTCATGATTCGTGTTGCAAACCCTTCCGTTGCATCTTTTGGTATCCATTCAGGACGTTTATCGTTCTCTCGAGTCATTAAATCAACTCCTCAACCTCATCTAAACGGTGGCTGATTTCCTCAATTACCTTTTGTGCAGCAACTGGAATGACCGTACCAGGACCAAAGATCGCTGCGGCACCATGTTCAGTTAAATAGTCATAATCTTGTGCTGGAATAACACCACCAATAACTACTACTATGTCCTCTCGATCAAGTTTTTTCAGTTCATTCACTAATTGAGGGAGCAATGTTTTATGTCCGGCAGCAAGCGAACTCATTCCAATAGCATGAACGTCATTCTCTACTGCTTGAAGCGCTGTTTCTTCAGGTGTTTGGAATAATGGACCCACATCAACATCAAAACCTAAATCCGCAAATGCTGTAGCAATAACCTTTGCTCCTCGATCATGGCCATCTTGCCCCATCTTTGCTACCATAATACGTGGGCGACGTCCTTCTTTCTCAAGAAATTCATCTGCCATCTTCTTCACTGTTGTTATTTCTTCTTCATTCGAAAATTCACTGCTATATACTCCACTAATTGAACGAATCATTGCCTTATGTCTACCGCTTACCTTCTCAATTGCGTCAGAAATTTCCCCAAGTGTTGCTCTCACACGTGCTGCTTCTACTGAAAGTTCTAACAAATTACCTTCTCCTGTTTCAGCTGCCTTTGTGATGGCTTGTAAAGCTGATTCCACTTTAGCTTGGTCACGATTTCCCTTCAATTCCTTCAATCGCTCTAGCTGCTGATTACGAACAGCCGTGTTATCTACTTCTAAAATATCAATCGGATCTTCTTTCTCTAAACGATATTTATTCATACCAATAATTGATTCCTTACCAGAATCAATATGCGCTTGACGGCGTGCAGCAGCTTCTTCAATACGCATCTTAGGTACACCTGTTTCGATTGCCTTTGCCATACCACCTAATTGTTCAATCTCTTCAATATGTGTCCAAGCACGCTCAACAAGCTTCGCTGTTAAATACTCAACATAATAAGAACCTGCCCATGGATCAACGACATCAGTTATGCCCGTTTCATCTTGGAGATAAAGTTGGGTATTACGAGCAATACGTGCTGAGAAATCAGTTGGAAGTGCGATCGCCTCATCTAATGCATTCGTATGCAATGACTGTGTATGACCGAGTGCAGAAGCCATCGCCTCTATACACGTACGTGTTACATTATTGAAAGGATCTTGTTCTGTTAAACTCCAGCCAGATGTTTGAGAGTGTGTTCGTAATGCCATTGACTTCGTGTTCTTCGGATTAAATTCTTTCATCATTTTAGCCCAAATAAGTCGACCTGCACGCATTTTCGCTACTTCCATAAAGTAGTTCATGCCAATTGCCCAGAAGAAAGATAAACGTGGTGCAAACTTATCAATATCAATACCAGCAGCTAAACCAGTACGTACATATTCAAGACCGTCTGCTAACGTATATGCTAACTCAATGTCGGCTGGCGCACCTGCTTCTTGCAAGTGATAACCAGAAATACTGATACTATTGAAACGAGGCATTTTCTGAGACGTATACTCAAAAATATCTGCAATAATCTTCATCGACATTTCTGGTGGGTAAATATACGTGTTTCGAACCATGTATTCTTTTAAAATGTCATTTTGGATTGTACCCGAAAGCTCTTCTGGTTTCACACCTTGCTCTTCTGCCGTCACAATATAGAACGCCATAATTGGTAGTACAGCCCCATTCATTGTCATTGAAACAGACATTTGATCGAGTGGGATACCATCAAATAAGATTTTCATATCTGCAATTGAATCAATTGCTACACCTGCTTTTCCAACATCACCAACAACACGTTCATGATCTGAATCATAACCGCGGTGTGTTGCAAGATCGAATGCTACAGACAGACCCTTTTGTCCAGCTGCAAGGTTTCTACGGTAAAACGCATTACTTTCTTCTGCTGTTGAAAAACCAGCATACTGGCGAACAGTCCAAGGTCTTGTCACATACATAGTTGGATATGGACCACGTAAATATGGGGGAATACCCGACATATAATCAACATGCTTATAATCTTTTGTATCTGCTTCTGTATAAGCAGGTTTTACATCAATTTGTTCGTTCGTACGAAATAACAAATCATCGAATGATTGATCGACTTCCTGCTCAACTTTTTGCTTCCATTCGTCAAGATTCACATCATTTTTGCTTGTTTCAAAACTCATTTTCTTAAAATCTGGAATCATACTCATGCGAGTACCCCCTTCGCCTCTTGCAAGCGTACTAGGATGTCATAACAGTTAGCTTTCAAATGTACAAACTCATCAACACCAGCTACTTTAAGTTTATCTGCTAAGTCTTCAGTTGGATTACCAGCTAAGTAAAGCTTCATATGTTCACTCTGTTCTTTTATTTGCTTTGCAACTTCAGTTCCAATCTCTAGATAACTTTCATCAGAACCACAAATCACCGCTGCTATCGCACCTGATTCACTCGTTGCTTTTGCAACCTCTTCAGCAGTTAAGAAACCGTCATTCGTAATCGACTCAAATCCACCCGCTGCAAAAAATCCTGAAACAAAATCTGCTCTTGCTTTATGCTTAGGAATTGGACCTAAATTTGCGAGGAAGACTTTTGGCTTTAATCCGTTTTTTTGGACATACTTATCCATTGCTTCACGTAGTTGTTCAAATGATTCTGCTGCTCGACGGATTGATAGTGGATTAATAGTAATCATTTTATTTCCAATGTGAGACATGACTTTACCAATGGTTGCACCGTTTCTAAAAGCATTGATCATGTCATTATATGTCTCTATTTTGATACCGCTTACATCATTACCTGACTTATAAATTGAAACCTCTTCAATTCTTCCCTGAATAGTTTGTTGTTCTTCGTGTGAAGATAATCGTTTTTCATCTAAGTTCGGATACATATTTGTACCAACAATTCTCGATTTCCTTATTTCATAGTCTAATTGCCTTTTGTTTGCTATATTTGCAATGTTTGATTGAACGAAATCATTTTTCAATGCAGCATTCATCCCACCGTGTTGCTCCACTTGTGTAAATAGATTCCATGCTTTTTCTGCTAGCTCATTCGTTAATGATTCAACGTACCATGAACCTCCAGCAGGATCAGCTACTTTATTAAGTTGTGACTCTTCTTGCAATATAATTTGTGTATTACGAGATATTCTTCTTGAGAACTCATCTGGATTGCGAACAGGTTCATCAAACGGTGCGACGTGCATACTGTCAACACCTCCTACAGCAGCTGAGAAAGCTTCTGTTGTTGTTCGCAACATATTTACATACGGATCAAACTTTGTTTTATTATAAGTAGATGTGCGAGCATGAATGTACATTTTCTTCGCCTCTTCACTACCACCAAATGCTTCAATTATCTTAGCCCAAATCATTTTAGCAGAGCGAAACTTAGCAATTTCCATGAACACATTCGAACCTATACTAAATGAAAAATAAATCTGCTTAGCAGCCTGTTCAATACCTATCCCTCGATCAACTAAACTACGTAATATTTCTACACCCGCAGAGATAGCAAAACCAAGCTCCTGAACAGCTGAAGCACCTGCACGTGCATACGGCTCACCTTGAATCAGAATAGTACGAATATTCGAGGCATGTTTCACAGTCCAGTTAGTCGTTTGCTCATACAAATCGAGCGCTCGTTCATAATCAAATGGTGCTGTACTAGTCATTGCCAATGTTCCAAAATAATCAAACCCACCAAATACCGTTAGTTTATTCTTGTTCACACTTTCCTTATCAGCAAATGCTAGAAATGAAGCTAACAGTACTGACGTACTGTAACCCGCTTGTAAATAAATTGGATATTTAGTTATATCAATTCCATTAAGCGCTATCTTCCAATCTTCAATAGAAGTAAACGACATTCCATTTTTTCCAACACTATCACTATTAGCTTCATCAGCATCTAAACCGTTTTGAACTGCTTCATCAAACGGTATATTAATCATCGTTAAACCTCGTTCGATATCTTTTTTCAAACGCTCATTATACATTTCAGGTGTTTCCCCATAAATTTCTTGTGCAACTTTCCAAGGTGTACCTGCATTTCCTAACCGCTGTGTACCTCGTACATAACTACCTTCACCAGGAAGATCACTCATATGCAGTAAATGTGATGCATCCTCCTTCAGATAAATCGGTTTTAATTGAATTCCCTCGTATGTATGTGTATATAACCTATTAACCGGTATCCCTTTTAATGATTTCTCCACTGTTTCTATCCATTCTTCCATCTTTGGAACAGGGAATTCACTGAATATGTTTAAGTCTATGTTTTGCTTTTCTTCAGTCATTCTTTTTTGGATAACGCGAATTTGCGTTATCCCTTCACCCCTTTCTTCTCCAAATTTCAAGTTCATACTTATAAAAATTTTCAATCATCTCTTATTCTTATAGTAGTACAAAATGAATCACGCTTCAATATGATGACAAATGAATATCATGATTGACGAGAGAACATGACAAAGTTTTATACGTTTCTATCAAATTTCATTCAAAAAAACCGCAAATCCTTAAGGTGGGATTTGCGGTCAATCATTCAAATTAATACACTGATGTATTTTCTTCTGAAGTCTTTTCCAAAATTTCTTTAACTCGAGCTAAGAAACGACCACATACAAGTCCATCAAGTACACGATGATCAAGTGATAAACAGAGGTTAACCATATCACGCACACCAATCATGCCATTGTCCATTACAACTGGACGCTTCACAATTGACTCAACTTGAAGAATCGCTGCTTGAGGATAGTTAATGATACCAGAAGATTGAACAGAACCGAATGAACCCGTATTATTTACAGTGAACGTGCCACCCTGCATATCTGCAGAACTAATTTTACCTGTACGAACTTTTTGAGCAAGATCTGTAATTTCCCGGGCAATTCCTTTAATCGTTTTCTCATCTGCATTTTTAATAACTGGAACAAAAAGTGCATCATCTGTCGCTACAGCAATTGAGATGTTAATATCTTTCTTCTGGATAATCTTATCTCCAGCCCACATTGAATTGATCATTGGGAATTCCTTCAATGCTTGCGATACAGCTTTCACGAAGAACGCGAAGAACGTTAGACTAAAGCCTTCTTTTTGTTTGAATTCATTTTTAATATTATTTCTATAATTAACGAGATTTGTAACGTCTACTTCAACCATCGTCCATGCATGAGGTGCTTCATGCTTACTACGAAGCATATTAGACGCAATCGCTTTACGAACTCCTGAAACAGGAATTTCAATATCACCAGCTGCAACAGGAACCTCTGGTGCTTTTGCCGGAGCAGACAATGATGGTTGATCTGGTACTGCAATAGGCTGCTGAGCTTGAGCAGGAGCTGATTGTTCTACAGGAGCCTCTTGCTTCACACCATTTGCTTTTGGAACATTACCCGATTCAATTATTTGTTGTAAATCTTTACGAGTAATGCGTCCGCCTTTACCAGAACCTTGTACTTGTTCAAGATCAATATCATTCTCTTGTGCCATTCGTAGAACAGCTGGTGAGTAACGACGTTTATTAGCTTGATCTTCATTGGAAGCTTGTTGTTTCGGTGCTGTAGATTTCTCTACTTTCTTTTCTTCGTTTTTCGGCTTTTCTGCTGCACCACCAGCTTCTGTTTCAACATGGCAAATTAATTCGCCTACCGCAATTGTTTCACCTTCACCAGCAACTAATTCAGTGATAGTTCCTTCGAATGAAGATGGTACTTCTGCACTTACCTTATCTGTCTGTACTTCAGCTAGAGGGTCATATTTTTTTACTTTGTCCCCAACCGATACGAGCCAACTTGTGATCGTACCTTCTGTTACACTCTCCCCTAACTGAGGCATATTGATTTTTTCAACAGCCAATGGAAAGACCTCCTCATATGATGATTACTGTTAGTTCAGTCAGCTAATTAAACTGACCGAACTAATTAATTCATTTCTTGTATTTTAAAATTCAGCAAGCTCTCTCATTGCTTTTTCAACTTTATCAGGATTAATCATGAAATATTTCTCCATTGTCGGAGCATATGGCATTGCTGGCACATTTGGCCCTGCAAGACGACGAACTGGTGCATCTAAATCGAATAGGCAATTCTCAGAGATGATTGCAGATACTTCACTCATGATGCTTCCTTCAATGTTATCTTCTGTAACAAGTAATACTTTTCCTGTTTTTGAAGCAGCTTCAATAATCGCTTCTTTATCAAGTGGATAAACAGTACGTAAGTCTAAAATATGAGCTGAAATTCCATCATTTTCAAGTTTTTCAGCTGCTTGAAGTGCAAAATGTACACATAATCCGTACGTAATTACTGTTATATCTTCACCTTCACGTTTCACGTCAGCCTTTCCGATAGGCAATGTATAATCTTCTTCAGGAACTTCACCTTTAATGAGACGATAAGCTCGTTTATGTTCAAAGAAAAGAACTGGGTCATCATCACGTATCGCTGCCTTTAATAAACCTTTTGCGTCATATGGTGTTGATGGCATGACAATTTTCAAACCTGGTTGATTCGCAAAGATTGCTTCAACAGATTGTGAGTGATAGAGTGCACCGTGTACACCTCCACCATATGGTGCACGAATTGTCATCGGACAACTCCAATCATTATTTGAACGATAGCGTATACGTGCTGCTTCTGAAATGATTTGGTTTATTGCAGGCATGATAAAATCTGCAAATTGCATTTCAGCTACTGGGCGCATACCGTACATTGCGGCACCAATTCCAACTCCAGCAATTGCTGATTCTGCAAGTGGTGTATCAATTACACGATCTTCACCAAATTTATCGTATAAACCGTCTGTTGCACGGAATACTCCACCCTTTTTCCCAACATCTTCCCCAAGTACGAAGACATTCTCATCGCGCTCCATTTCTTCATACATCGCGCGTGTTATTGCTTCAATATAAGACATAACAGGCATATTGATCTCTCCTCCTATTCAGCGTAAACGTATTTCAATGCATCTTCCGCAGGTGCGTAAGGTGCTTCTTCTGCATAATCTGTCGCTTCGTTAACGATATCTTGAATTTTTTCATGCAACGCTTTTTCCTGCTCTTCTGTCATCACACCAACATCTTTCAAATATTGGGCAAATGTTAAGATTGAGTCTTTCTTTTTCTCTGATTCAATCTCTTCTTTTTCACGATAGCGGTCATCATCATCACTAGAATGTGGTGTAAGTCGATAAGATACCGTTTCAATTAATGTTGGACCATCTCCACGACGTCCACGTTCTGCTGCTTCCTTAGCTGCTTCGTACACAGCAAGAGGGTCATTTCCATCTACAGTAACACCTGGCATGCCGTAACCAATTCCGCGATCTGCTACATTTTCACACGCTAACTGACGTTCAATTGGAACAGAGATAGCATATTTATTATTTTCACACATGAAAATAACTGGTAGTTTATGTACCCCTGCAAAGTTAGCTCCTTCATGGAAATCACCTTGGTTTGAAGAACCTTCTCCAAACGTTACGATCGATACAATATTATCTCCACGCATTTTTCCAGCTAAAGAAATACCTACTGCATGAGGTACTTGAGTTGTTACTGGTGATGAACCAGTTACAATACGGTTTTTCTTTTGTCCAAAGTGACCTGGCATTTGACGTCCACCAGAGTTTGGATCTTCTGATTTTGCGAATGCAGATAACATAACTTCTTTTGCTGTCATTCCAAATGCCAATACAACCCCAAGATCACGATAATAAGGAAGGGCATAATCTTTCTTAAGATCAAGTGCATATGCAGCACCAACTTGTGCTGCTTCTTGACCTTGACATGAAATTACAAAAGGGATTTTACCTGCACGATTTAATAACCACATACGCTCATCAATTTTACGAGCTAATAGCATTGTTTCAAACATTTCCATTACTTGCTCATCACTTAAGCCTAATGCTTGATGACGATTTTCCGTCATATTTCATACCTCCTCAAAAGATTAAGAATGAATTGCTTTACCATCCACCGCTAACGCTGCTTCACCAATCGCTTCCGCTAATGTCGGATGAGGGTGAATTGTATGTGCAACTTCCCAAGCTGTTGCATCTAATACACGCGCTAAACCAGCTTCAGAAATCATATCTGTTACGTGTGGTCCAATCATATGAACACCTAGTAGGTCATCACTATCTTGATCAGTAACGAATTTAACAAAACCATCTGATTCACCAAATACGAGAGCTTTACCAATTGCTCGGAATTGGAACTTACCAGTTTTCACATTATAACCTTGTTCTTTCGCTTCTTCTTCTGTAAGCCCTACACTTGCAATTTCTGGACTTGAATACACGCATTTTGAAACCATTGTATAGTCAATCGGTTCACATTTTTCACCTGCAATATGCTCTACAGCTAAGATGCCTTCATGAGATGCAACATGTGCAAGCTGTAAACCACCAATAACATCGCCAATTGCGTAAATATGAGTCTCTTTCGTTTGCATATAATCATTTACTTGAATATATCCTTTTTCAAGCTCTATATCTGTATTTTGTAAGCCGATGTCATTCGTGTTTGCTTCACGGCCAACCGATACAAGTAGCTTATCAGCTGAGAATGACTTTTCTTCACCCTTATGCTCGGCTTTAATCGTAATTCCATCGCCCTTTTCAAGTGTGTCTGGTAAAACCTTTGCACTTGTCACGAGCTTAATACCCTTTTTCTTCATAATACGTTGCATTTCTTTAGAAACTTCTTTGTCTTCTGTTGGAAGAATACGATCAGCGTATTCAATAACCGTTACCTCTACACCGAAGTCATGAAGCATTGATGCCCACTCAATTCCGATAACGCCACCACCGACAATTACAATCGAGGAAGGAAGAGACTCAAGTTTCAATGCTTCGTCTGAAGTCATAACATATTCACTGTCTACCTCTAAGCCAGGTAATGTACGTGGACGTGAACCAGTGGCAATAAGGACATTACTAGGTATTAGCATGTCATTTTCACGACCATCTGTATACTCAACTGAAATTGTTCCAGCTGTAGGAGAGAAAATTGAAGGACCGAGAATGCGTCCATACCCTTCATATACATCGATCTTGCCCTTTTTCATTAATCCTTGTACACCTTGATGTAATTGATCAACAATTCCTTGCTTACGAGCTTGGACTTTTTCAAAATCTAATTTCACATCATTCACAATAACGCCGAAGTCTTCACCATGCTTAGTTGTTGCATATACTTCTGCACTACGTAATAAGGCTTTTGATGGGATACAACCTTTATGAAGACATGTACCACCTAATTTACCACTTTCAACAATCGCTGTTTTCAATCCTAACTGGGATGCACGAATTGCAGCTACATATCCGCCAGTTCCTCCGCCAAGAATGACGAGGTCATAACTTTGAGCCATACCGTTTCCTCCTTATGATTGTTCTATATTTGATTTCGCTGGTTGATTGGGATATTCTTTCGCTTGTTCTTCCCCATTTAATACACGCAATCCACCCTCTGCAAGAGCTTGTAGTTCATTCTCTCCTGGTTGAACATTAACATCTGCAATCCATTCCACACGTTTAACGATTTCGTTAACAAAATCTTTCCCGTATGCAAGACCACCCGTTAAAATAATGCTATCAACCTTACCACTTAACACCGCACTCGCTGCACCAATTTCTTTTGCAATCTGATATGCCATCGCATCATAAACTAATTTAGCTTGCTCATCACCGTTAGTGATGCGTTTTTCAACTTCCACGGCGTCATTTGTGCCTAAATAACCGACTAAACCACCCTTACCAACTAACATCTTCATAATTTCATCCATATAGTACTCACCAGAGAAACATAAAGCTACAAGATCACCAGCAGGAACTGTACCTGCACGCTCCGGACTGAAGGGACCATCACCATGCAAACCGTTATTTACATCAATGACACGTCCGTTTTCATGCACACCGACCGTTACACCACCACCCATATGAGTAACGATAAAACGACATTCTTCATAGTTTTTATCCATTTCTTTGGCTACACGACGAGCAACAGCCTTCTGATTAAGGGCATGGAATATACTGCGACGTTCAATCTTTGAAATACCTGAAATACGTGCAATATCTGGGAACTCATCAACGACAACCGGATCGACAATATAGGAAGGAATATTCAGTCCACTCGCAATTTCATGAGCGATGATCCCTCCTAAGTTCGATGCATGCTCACCTGCATACCCAGCTCTCAAATCTTTCAACATTTCGTCATTTACGCTGTAAGTACCACCCTCAATAGGGCGAAGCAAACCACCACGACCTACAACAGCACTTAACTTAGAAATATTAATCCCTTCACGATCAAGTGTTTTTAGAATTGTGCTCTTACGAAAATCGTATTGCTCAATTATTGAATTGTATGTGCTGATTTCATCGGCATGATGACGGATTGTTTTCTCAAGGACCATTTGTTCATTTGTAAAAACTCCGATCTTTGTAGAAGTCGATCCGGGATTAATTACCAAAATTCTGTTTTCTCGATGTTGCAACGTTTGACCCTCCATATCATGCAATACAGCACACGGTTTAGAAGATGTATGCTGTATAACATGTTTTTCAACACTACACGTAATTCAATAAACGTGTTGTTCAAGCTTTTATAATCATACTAATTTTAGCGACGGCTTAGGATATGATGGCCATTAAGTAAAAATTGACTACGTGAATTACGCATCTTCTCAATACGCTCTTCAGCCATTTTGTCAGCCGCTTTATATGTTGGAATGTTATCTCTTTTTGCAATTTCGATTACTCTCTCAATGTTATCATATACGAGCTCAACTTTTTTCATTGCGCGTTCGCTATTGTAACCATATAGTTCATCTGCAACGTTAATAACACCACCAGCATTTATAACGTAATCAGGAGCATAAACTATTCCTAATTCGTGTAGCGTGTCACCATGACGTGTTTCTTTTAATTGGTTATTAGCTGCACCTGCAACGACTTTCGCCTTTAATTGCGGAATTGTTTCATCATTAATTGTTGCGCCTAATGCACATGGTGCATAGATATCACAATCAACACCATAGATTTCATCTGGATCTACTGCCTTTGCACCGAAATCTTCCACAGCACGTTGTACTGCTTCCTTATTGATATCAGTTACGATTAAGCTTGCGCCTTCTTCATGAAGGTGTTTACATAGATTATAAGCAACATTTCCGACACCTTGAACTGCTACAGTTTTTCCTTCTAGAGAATCAGAGCCAAATCCTGCTTTTGCAGCTGCTTTCATTCCACGATATACACCATACGCTGTAACTGGTGAAGGATTACCAGAAGAACCAAATGCAGGTGAAATACCTGTAACAAAATTTGTTTCCTCATGAATTAAATCCATATCTGCAACTGTTGTACCAACATCTTCAGCAGTAATATAACGACCGTTTAACCCTTGAATATAACGACCGAATGCACGGAACATTTCTTCATTTTTATCTTTACGAGGGTCACCAATAATTACAGTTTTACCTCCACCTAAGTTCAAACCAGCTGCTGCATTTTTATAAGTCATACCTTTTGCAAGACGGAGAGCATCTTCAATTGCTGCTGCCTCATTCTCATACGTCCACATACGTGTTCCACCAAGAGCAGGTCCTAATGTTGTATCATGAATCGCAATGATTGCCTTTAGACCAGACTCTTTATCCTGACAAAATACTAATTGCTCGTAATCATAAGACTCCATATATTTAAAAATTTCCATTTGTAGTTCCTCCTTCAAAATAAAAGAAAATGATGTGAATAATTTTGTTATAAAGGAAATAGTCCTTATTATATGAAAAGCAATAGACACCTACCTACCAGTAATAAACATAAGGTGAATAGGCATTAGGGTTGTCACTTCATGCTTCTTTATTTTATCCCTCAGCCAACGGTGTTTAATGCTAAACAACAAAGAATACAATATCGATAAAAACAATCTAATTCTTGGCTGAACAGACAGCTAATGCAAGTGAGTATAACTTACTTTCAGCAGAATCCGCACGGGATGTTAGCACGATTGGTGCTTTCGCTCCCGCTATTACAGCCCCTACTTTTGCTTTTGCAAAATACATAAGTGACTTATATAAAACATTGCCTGTTTCAATTGCAGGAACGAGTAAGATATCAGCTTGTCCTGCAACTTCTCCACCAACACCTTTATGCTCTGCTGCTTTTGGTGAAATAGCATTATCAAGAGCAAGTGGTCCATCTACAATACAATCTGTAATTTGTCCACGATTACTCATTTGTGCAAGAGCTGCTGCATCTAACGTCGCCTCCATGTTTGGATTTACGACTTCAACAGCTGTAATTGGAGCTACTTTAGGCTTCTCTAATCCTAGTGCTCTAGCAACTTGAACAGAGTTACGAATGATTTGTGCTTTTTCTTCAAGAGTAGGTTTGATGTTCATTGCTGCATCAGTAACAAAGATTAGGCGATCGTAATCTGGTATTTCAAAAGCTGCAACATGTGATAATACACTACCAGTACGTAAACCCCACTCCTTATTTAAAACTGCTTTTAAGATAACAGAAGTAGGAATCATACCTTTCATGACCGCATCTGCCCTTTTATCATTAACTGCTTGCACAGCTAATTGTGCTGCTTCCTTCCCAGTTGAAGCAGGGATAATAGTAAGATCTTCTTCATTATCAATGTCGACACCACGTTCAATTAATAATGCATGAATTTCTTTTTCATTCCCATACAATTGGAAAGCTGCTAAATTTGCTTCCAAAGCCATCGCCACTGCTTCAATTACTTCCCTATCTTCTGCGGCTGCAACTGCAACAGTTTTTTGCTTTGCTTGGGTTGCTTTTTCTACTAATGTTGATAACTTCATTCCATGTTCAACCCTTTCATAATCTTTCACAATTTATATATGCAAAAACCGTGCCAATTCGAATTAAGTGGAAACGCTTTATTTTATAACTTTGTTACATTTTAAATCCGCGCAAATATTTGCATAGTATGAAGTTTATTGCATGTCATTGTTGTCATTTTTCAACTTATCTAACTTATAATATAAGTTTCTTATTGAAATATTTAGCATTTTCGCTACTTTTGTTTTATTACCTTTACATTTAATCATTGTTTCATTAATTACTTTTTTTTCATAGTTTTCCACTATTTTCGCCAAACTATTACCCTCACCAATATGTACTGTTTGTTCTGTTTCTTTCTCACTTTGCAAATTCACTAACAACTCAGGAATATGTTTTTTATCAATTACACTTTCATTAAACTTCATATTAATAACAGCTCGTCCTAATATATTTTCTAATTCTCGAACGTTCCCTGGCCAATCATACTGTTGGAATAAAACAGATGCTTCGTTAGTTATTCCTTCTACATTTCTACCATAATCTTGATTAATTTTTTGAAGTAGATGATAACATAATGCTGGAATATCATCCTTCCTTTTACGAAGTGAAGGAATTTGAATCGGAAAACGATTCAAACGATAATATAAGTCTTCACGAACGGTTCCCTCAGCCATACCTCTTTCAAGATTTACATTTGTTGCGGCAATGACCCTTACGTTAATCGGTATAGCTTTCGTACCACCAACACGAACGATCTCATTTTCCTGCAATACCCTTAATAACTTAGCTTGCGTGTTGGCAGAGAGTTCCCCAATTTCATCTAAAAAAATACTCCCGTTATTCGCTTCCTCAAATAAACCAAGTTTCCCCCCTCGTTTTGCTCCCGAAAAAGCTCCTTCTTCATAACCAAATAATTCACTTTCTAATAAATTCTCAGAGATTGCAGCACAATTCACACGAATAAATTTGTTATATTTCCGGTCACTTCCGTTATGAATTGCATGAGCAAACAGTTCTTTCCCAGTCCCAGACTCACCACGTAACAAGACAGTGGCAGGTGTTTTCGCTCCTAACTTCGCTTGTTCAATTGCAAATTTCATTTCTTCTGATTCTCCAATAATATCATCAAACGAATACTTAGCTTCAAGCGTACGAATAATTTGACGTGCTCTACGCAGTTCTTTTGTAAGCTCTTGAATTTCTGAAACATCATGAATAACACCGACACTACCCTTAATCTTTCCATCCACAATGACTGGAGCAACATTAACGATAACATCTTTCTTATTTGGACCTACCTTCATTCGTACACCACGAACAGGTTTACGGGTTTTTAACACCTGCATATGCATACTATCCCCTTCAGAAATATCAGCAGTAGCAGGTTTTCCAATGATTTCATCTCTTTCTAATCCTGTGATTCGAGTATATGCCCGATTAATCATCAAACCTGTACCTTCTTCATCTACAACAGATATCGCCTCTTCAGAAGATTGAATAATTGCTTCTAGCATTGTTTGGATACCTTTTAAGTTCGTTATTTCATTAGCAAGCTCGACTACTTCTGTAATATCTTTAAAAACAGCCATAGCTCCAATCGCTTCTCCACCATCACTGAGTAGAGGAATTTTAGTTGTGATAACTTTCCTCCCATCCTCTAACACCAGTTCCTGATTCATTTCAATTTGCTTCGTTACAAGAACACGATGAAGTTGACTATTGAGAATAAAGTGATTCACTCTTTGTTCAACGATTTGCTCAGAATGAATATTCATCATACGCTCAGCCGCTTTATTCACCATAATAACTTGTTCTTCTTTATCAATTGCTACCATTCCGTCATTTGTTGCATTTAGAATCATATCTTGCATATAAGATTGATCCTTTAACTTTTCAATTAACGACTCTTTCTCTTCCATAAGCTGTGCAGTTATATATGCCACCGCTCCAGGAATAACCACGGTTTTTTTATTACGGTGCTCAAGTAGTGTCTTAAATACACGATTATCTCCAGTAGCCTCAACAATGACATTCACATCATCTGTTAAAAAATCTCGCCAGTCAGCCCCTGTTTGAATTCCCCACTGTTGCGCTAACTTCAACCCAGGTGCATTTAAATTAACGTCCACTACTGCAACAATATTCATCGCTGATGTTTCCTTAAACATCTTTAATATTGCCGTTCCACCACTCCCAGCTCCAACAATTAAGACATTTTGAATCACACAAACAATCTCCTTTTCATCCATGAATAAAGTAAATTCCCCATTATAATTACTTTCTCTTACCCACACTGACGTTCACTTTAAAAAACTTCACCTAAAACTCGTAAATATTTTCATTTGAACGAGTATTTACTTCACATCAGTTAAGCTACTATGTATTGAAGCAGAAAACTAAGATTAAATTAATATTAAAGTAACAATTACTCTTAACCCTCCCCTTAATGAAATAACCTTCATACTGATATATGCAAAAATATTCACAGTCTAATCATAGCTCGATTAATCATAATTGACAATTTTCAGTTTGCAATCATCCTTTAGAATAACTTACACTTGACAAGTTGTATAAAATTCAGCATGCTCTATACATAGAAACTGTTTAAGAAGGGATCTATCATGAATCGATTACTTGCACTATGTATTATGTTAGTTCCAGGTTTTGGAGCAGGATTCGGAATTAAGTTAATGAGAGACACTGTTTTCGCGATTTTACAACCTCCAATTCCAACCTTATGGCTACAATTTTTAATCGGCCTTATACTATTTTTAGCAGGCCTTTCTTTTGTAGGCGGCTTTATTTTACATCGTGACCGAAAACGTAACAAAGTACAACGTAAATTTCAATGAAATTAAAAAACCAGATGAATAATAATGCGCGCACTGCCTTACGCGATTTATTATTCACACTGGTTTTCTTTTTTATCTAAAATATTATCCAAGTGAATTTATTACTATTGGATCCTGCTTTTCGTATATGTGTAACGTGATAAGAACTAACTCAATAACAACAGCTACATTACTTTAAATTGATTGACTTGTTCTTGTAATTGGTCAGCCATATTAGCAAGCACTTGGGAAGCACTATTGATTTCTTCCATTGTAGCCATCTGCTCTTCTGATGCAGCTGCAACCTCCTCTGTATCTCCAGAAGACACTTCTGCTAAATTAGAGATTTCATCTGAATTTTCAACGATTGACACAGCATCATTATTGATTCTCTTAATAGAATTATCTAAACTTTCCATCTCTTCATTGACATTGCAAATGGATGACTCAATTCTAGCAAATGATTCTCCCGCTGATGATACAACAGTACCTCCATCTGATACAGCTTTTGAACTTTGTTCCATCATCTCTGTCGCTTCATGGATTTCACCATGAATTGTTGTAATTAACTCTGTAATTTCTAACGCAGATATACGCGATTGTTCAGCCAATCTTCTCACTTCCTCAGCAACGACAGCAAAACTCTTTCCTTGCTCACCCGCTCTTGCAGCTTCAATAGCTGCATTTAATGCCAACAGATTTGTTTGTTCACTTATATCTGAGATTGTCGTAATAATACCCATGATTGATTTTGATTGACTCCCTAATTGACGAATAACCGTTTCAGTCTTCTTTACTTTTTCAGTAATCTCCGACATCTCTCCTACAACTTCTTTTAAACTTACAGAACCTTGTTGAGCATATTTCGAAGCAGTCTCAGAGTCTATTTTTACTTTATTTACATTCTTTGTCGTTAAAGAGATTGAATCAGAAATATCATGAATAGAATGCACCACCGCACTTACACGTTCTACTTGATCTCTTGAACTTCGTGAGATTTCCTCTGCTGCCATAGCGATCTGCTCAGATGCACGTGTATTCTCATTTGCACTTGCTGTTAATTCTTCACTAGAAGCTGCAACCTGATGAGAAGCCTCATGAATTTCATATAGGATTCCTTTCAATCTTTGGATCATACTGTTGTACATAACTGATATTTTTCCAACTTCGTCATTTGAATAAATCGGAACTTCTACCGTCAAATCACCATCTTCAGCTTTTTTCATTGCACTCACAACAGAATTTATCGGTTTAGTAATTTGATTAATAATAAATACACCTACAAACAACGCAAGCAAAGAGCCGATAATACTTATTAGGAAAATTTCATTTTTTATCGCTTGTGCCGGTAGCATCATTTCCTCTAAATATGTTGATGCAGCAAAGATATTGCCATTTGCCAACCCCTTATATGCAGCTACCTTCATCTTACCTTCCCATTCATATTCGATGTACCCTGTCTTCTCCACCATCATTGTTTTCATAAACTCATAATCCGCTAAACTACTTCCAATTAATTCTGGATTTGGGTGAAATAACATCGTTCCTTGTGAATCAACGATATATCCATAACCACTCGAACCTTGAGGTTTATAATACTGTTCTACCATATCGTCTAGATGTTCTTTTATCTTCTGTTGCTCTTCATTCGTTAAGTCTTTATCTTGATTATAATGTGATAGTTGATCTGCCTTTAAACTAACGATGTAATTTAGGTCTTGTTTGGATAACTTGTATATCCCACTTTCCGTCATTTGATGACTTAAGTAACCCGATGTCATTAATGGCACTAGTGTCAAAATCAAAATCGTAATTAGCAACTTCACTTTAATCGAAATGTCTTTAATACCCCTCACAAAAATCCCCCTTAGAACCAAATATTTCTATGTATAACTATAAAATACGCTAAATACTATTAGAATTCTATATTATTTATTAATTTACTCGCAGCTAATTGGAATAACTTTGTAAAATATCAAATATAGTGACCAAACAACTATTATTTATTAACATCAATGTAGTAATAACTCATCTCTTAGTTTCACAGCTTTATCAGGTAGATCTGTAATGAGAGCATCACATCCATTTAATATGAGTTGTTTCATCATATTTGTGCGATTGACAGTATAAGGTCGGACAGTAACATTATATTGCCTCGATCGTTGCAGATAACGTTTATTAACGTGATACCATTTCGGATGAATAGCATTTACATTCAAACGATTTGCGTATTCCCACGGTCGATGCATTTTATCGGATAATAATAACGCTACTTCATATTCTGGATTCGTACGTGCAATTTTCAACATACTATCATGATTAAAAGATGACAAAATGATTTGTTCAGTTAGCTTATGCTTTCGTAATAACCTAACCAGCTTCTCTTCAATATCTCTATAAAACAGAACATTATTCTTTAATTCTATATTTAAATAGAGAGGTTTCTTTGCTATCCACTCCAAAACATCTTCCAACCTCGGAATAACTTGAAATGAATATTCAGGCCACTTCACAGCTGCATTAAAGGATTTTAATTCGTCATATGTGTGATCCTTCACATAACCTTTCCCATTTGTAGTTCGATTTATTTTTTCATCATGAATAACTACCAATTCACCGTCTTTAGATTTGTGAACATCCAATTCAATTCCATCAGCTCCACATTCGTAAGCAGCTTGAAAAGATAACATCGTATTTTCAGGAAAATGACCTGCTGCACCTCGATGACCAAATATTTTTGTCATTGTTGTACCCCCTTTATCAATTAAATCAGCAATTGAAGCCCTACTTTTTCTTATGCACGAAAAAATAAATAAATACACATCAAAAAGTAATTAATTGTTTACTTTCAAAATGATAACTATACTGTTCCATTCAAACATTACAAAAAGACAGCTTATTACTCGTTAGAATAAGCTGTCTTTGAAAACTTCATTATTTATATCACGTATTAACTAACCATATTCACTCTCAATTAGGGCGCCCGTATAGTTTAACTGATTAAAACATGTTTAGAATTTACTTTATTTCTAATACCTCTTGAATCAATCCATCCGTTTCAACATTTTCACCATAATATTCCTTATAAAGTGAACGCACTGCTTCAGCTGCATCATTTTCTTGCACGGCAAACATCATACTTACCTCAGATGAACCTTGGTTAATCATTTCAATATTAACATCCGCACGAGCAAACGCTGCTGTCGCCTTTGCTGATATACCAACTTGATGAGTCATACCTTCACCTACGACCATTATCATCGCTTGATTGCGTTTTATTGTTACACTATCTACCTGTAGCTCTGAACGAATTCGTTCCATCACACGTGTTTCTGTATCATTATTATTGAATTGACGCTCCCTCAAAATTACAGACGTTTCATCTATACCAGAAGGCATATGCTCGTATGAAAGACCTTCATCTTCCAAAATTTGTAGTAATCGACGCCCAAAACCAACTTCACGGTTCATTAGATACTTACTTACATGAATGCTACAAAATCCACTATCTGAAGCAATACCTACAATCGGATTTTTTTCATAATTACGCTCTAATACTACAAATGTACCTCTTGCAGAAGGGTTATTTGTATTCTTAATACAAACAGGAATTTCTGCACGGAACGCAGGAATTAATGCCTCATCATGAAATACCGAAAAACCAGCATATGAAAGTTCTCGCATTTCTTTGTAAGTTAGTTCCTCAATCGCTCTTGGATTCTCTACAACTGCTGGATTTGCACTGAAAACAGAATCGACATCTGTAAAATTCTCATATAAAGTAGCCCCAACTCCAGCAGCAACTATTGATCCTGTAATATCAGAACCTCCTCGAGAAAAAGTTACTAACTCTCCATCAGGTGAGTAGCCAAAAAACCCTGGGATAATGAGAACACCTGAACGTAACTTCAATTTTTTCAAATTTTCGAAAGTTTCAGGTAAAACTTGTGCGTTACCTGGTTCATCACTAACTACTATCCCTGCTTCTTGCGGGTTCACATAAGAGGCTTCAATTTCTAAGTGATTCATATAAGCAGCAAATAACTCCGCATTATTATCTTCACCACTTGCTTTAATTCGATCCATTACACGCTGATTGTTTGAGCGATCTAATTCCCTTAACGCATGTAAATTTGCTGTAATTTCTGCAATGACACCATTGTTTATACCTAGTTCTGTTGCAATATTATCGTAACGATTTATTATTTCTAACAATTCATTTTCAACATTTTCATTTCTAAGAATCTTTTCTCCAAACTCTATTAATAGGTCTGTCGTTTTCGTATCACCTGAGAATCTTTTTCCTGGTGCGGACACGATGACTACTTTTCGTTCTGGATCATCCTTAATAATTTGGGCAACCTTTTTAAACTGTTCTGCACTTGCTACTGATGTACCACCAAACTTCGAGACTTTCATATTCCTTTATCCACCCACTCTTTCAGACTTTAATCTTCTAAAGCATTCATGTAATTTATACTATACTAACATATTCCACAATTTTGAGGAGCAAAAATATATATTTTTTTATTTTTTATCCATCACTCTAATAAGCCAGATTATATACCTACTTTTATTATTCAGTTTTTTCAGCATCATATACAAATTTAACTAAAAACAATCTAGGTGATAAGTTTGCTATCAATAAGTAAAGCTGTTCTACAAACAATCCATAGAATAAACTAAGTATTTTCTAACATTTGAAAAATGAGAGCAAAAAAAGAGCAAACGCGTTTTGCCGTTGCTCTTTTTATAAATTATAAAACGAGTATAAAATATAATTCAACTTATTTTTTGAAATGGTTCTATTGTCACCTGTGTGAGATTTTCTGGGGATTCAACTTTTATCCATGAACCTTGTTTTTCATCTTCGTAACTAATAACAAATAAATAATTATCAATTACATATAACTTATCTGTGCCAGAAAGGTTAAGCTCTATATCTTCAATTACAATCTCCTCAAATGGTGATTTCTTAATTTCTTTTATATAAACGTTAAATGACATGTCAAACAAATTTGCTTCTTCAAATTTCTCTTGTAACTCTGCTATAAATTCTGTTTTATCGTTAGTTGCATTCATACTCTCATTAGATGACACTTTCTCCATTTGGTAAATAACTGGTGAAATATTCTTTGCGATCGTATCAATTAATAACACTTCTTCTTCTTTTAGATTATCTTTCGTTTCTAGAACAACAATATATCCAAGTATGTTCTTGAAACCTCCACTCTCTAAATGACTAACAACTGAAATTGGTGAGAAAACGATACAATTCATATCATCTATACCATCAAGAAAATATTCATTTTCAATAAATTCATCAATATTAGGGGACGTAAATTGATAAAAGGTATCCGCTGCAGCCTCATGTTCAATGATAGATTTAAACTTAATACCTTTATCAACTATATTTGGTACACCAATAGAATGTTGTACCTTATACATTTGATCTGACTCTCGTTCACAAATGAAAGCCTTCTTCACTCCGTATCCTAATTGTAACGTTTGTAAAGTCAACTCATATAGCTCTTCTTTAGATTTACACGAGGTAATTGTTGTAACGAGTCGGTTTAATGTTGATAATACCCCATATTTCTTTTCCGTATTTTCTTTCTCTCTCGTTATTTCTTCAAATAAACGGGCATTAGTAATTCCAATATATGTAGTAGAAGCTAGTGATTCAATGAGTTCAATTTCAGTTTTACCGTATGGTTCACCAGTAATAGAATCACTAATCGTAACAACTCCAATTATTTCCTTCTTCACTATTAGAATTACATACTTAGCTTCTAGTCTTGAAAACTCTTCATAATTTTTGAATATCTTTTTTAAGATATCTTGATCATTCTCAATATGCAAAACAATGTTAGAGCTCTTATATTCTGTCTGCAACAATTCAAATTCAGTATAATAATGATTAAATGAATTCACATTACGGTAACCAGTCATTTTAACTCGTTGTGTCAAAGCATCATAAATTCCAAATGAAGTTACTTTACTTCCAGATACTTCACTAAATACATCTGTTGCAATTGAATAAAGAGAGTCTAACGTTAGTTCAGACAATAACGCTTTCGTGCTTTGATTCACAACTAATAAATCAAAAATCTTTCGATCTAATTCAGTATTGATTTTATTATAATCAAGAAAACGTTGATTGTTCTCTAAAGAATGATTAATTAAACGCATCAAGGCGTCACTAAATTTCAAATCATTTTGAGTGAATTCCCTACCCTTTATCCCGTTTGACAAGATAAAACCGAGTAATTCTGTATCATTAATTAGTGGCAGAACAAACTTCATATCGAACGTCAATATATCGTCTTTATGAAAATATTGATCGATTTCGGTCGTTAATACACTACCATGATAGATAGGCAATTCTTCTAACTTAGTATTTGATTCAATTTGATAAAGTAACTTTGTATATTCTTTCTGTTCTCGTAAGACAAAATGGTTCCCTTCTTTAACGAAAAGAGCCGATGCCTTGAAGTCATAAAGCTGATTACTAATATCAAATGCATAGCTAAGTAACTGTTCAATATGAAATCGTTGTGTAAAAAAATCAATTGCTGTTAACATTAATTCATATTGTTGTATGCAACTATCTTTCGTCTCCATCCCTTTATACCCCCACCCCATCGAAATGATCGTTCGACAGTGTAACAAATAAGTTCGTATTCTTCTATAGCTAGCATTACTAATTATTTTCCTTCTATCTATATAAAAGTAAAATCCCCATCCCCAATTTGTTACTCAAAATGCATCTCTTTTCCTTGTGCGAAGAATGTACCACGAGTATTACTATGCAATCTTTTCTTTAAATCTTTAATTCCTAACATCACTTCAGGATACGCATCTTGCATAATAGAAATTTGACCTTCACCTTTTGTTTCAAGCATTCGTACTAACCCTTTTCGGTAACCTTCAATGTTAGCTACTTGAGTTAAAAGATCTTCATACTTGGCAACATGCTTGTCATATTCTATACGCTGGTCAGCATCTAATTGTTTTAGAAAATTTTCAAAGATTTCAAGTTGACGTTTTGCAACATCTACTTCATGCACTAGCTTCTTATAATGTAGCAGCAGATCATTTAATTCTTGCTTAACTGCATTCCGATCAAACCCCTCTACATTAACAGATGTTTTTCTTTCCATTCTATTTCCTATAAATGCAGAAACAACTTTTCCGCGTGCTTGAATATGTCCACCAATAATCTTACCCTTTTTCGCATCAGTGAGTACATTCATTGCTTTCAAATGACTTCCAATCGCATAATAGCCAATGTTAATATCTTCCCCAGCCTCCAAGATGCATTCATTAGCATGTTTCAAAAAAATATGACGCTTTGCTTTGATATGTGTTTTACCCTGACCAAAAATACCACCTTTGATGAACACATCTCCATTTCGAGAGTGGATCTCTTTCGCTCCACGAATACCAAGTTCGCTTAAAATCGATACGTCACTCGTCGCAAAAACTGAAAAACCTGCTTGTATTGTCCCACGCACTTCGACACTTCCATCGAAATCAATATTACCTGTTTCAACACCAACATCCCCTTGGATAGTTAGGTGGTTTCCAACCGTAACTTTACCATCGACAAATTTAATTACACCATCTACCTTAGCCCTAAGAATAATTTTATTCCCTTGACGAATCGCCTCAACACTCTTTTTATCGTAATTAATCCGCCTATCTTTACCTTTCTTCGGATATAAAATCTCTCCTAATACATTTCGGCCTGCTAATCCATCCGTTGGATCTATTTTCTCTCCCAACCAATCCCCTTTTTTCACTTCATCAATAAAATTCATATCGTAATAGTCAGCATTACCATCCTCACGAATAGTTGGTTTTCGTACCGATGGTTCAAAATAAAGAACTTTAGCATCATCACCATTTGTTGGTTCAAATCCTTCAGCAACAACTAATTCTTTAATGATAATATTCGGATCATCTAATACATCCATCTTAATACCATCTTTGACCTGCTTTTCTCGTAAAAGTTCAATGATTAATGATTTATAGCCCTTCACATCATTAAGAAAATTATCCACTGTTTCATTTAATCTTACTTTAACTTGCATCTTATCTCTTGACACTTTAATCGTGGCAATTGGACGTAATTGACCTATTTCGACATTTTCTTTTTGCGCTTCCTCTAATGCTTTACGTAAATTCATAAACTTATTAATTTCTAACCGTGAATTTGATTGAAGCAACTTATTAAAGTCTTGAATTAAATAGCCCGGTTTAAATACTTTAATAAACAATTTTTCCTGTTCTTCAATTAATTCAAAATAATCGTTTTTTATTATTGTCATCCCTTACACCCCTTTCCGTAACAGAAGATGTATAATCTATCTTATTTCCACTGACATTAGTACTTCCACTTCAAAATCTAACTCATTCGATGAAATAAACATGTGAGAGAAGCTCCGTAATCTCTATGTTGTATTAAGTCTAATGATTATCTAATTATTCAATAGTTCAAATCTTTTAATGCTTTGACCTAAACAGAAGAGATCCATAAAACAATTTTCTCCATGAATACTGTTAAATTACCTTCATACTCCTTAAACGAACATACTTACATATATCTCATAATAGAACATAATATAAACTTCCGTATCATTTCAAATTTAGTGAAACAATCCCTCAATCCCATTATCCAAATATTGTTATATCACTATTATATTCTAATTTTACCATTATCTTTGTGACTTTTCCTTTTCTTAAGCAAATTATGAACAATTATACCCAGTTTATACTCAAAACCATAAATAGAAATAGTTAATAAATAGGATGTTTTATACCAAAAAAATGATTGAAAAAGCACAAAAAAGGATTTAATTTGAATTTTAATAGGTATAAAATAACAAAAATTAATCAAATCGCTATATACACGAGACTATTTAATCACAAGATATTAGGAGTACTATTATAAATGAAGGAGATAAATTATTAATTTACAAACGGCATCTACAATTTGGCTAAATTTTATACAATTAAACCTCTTTAACTAAAAAAGTTTAAGAACATTTAGAATAAAAATCTATACATAGAATTAGTTAATGAGCTAATTATAACCTGCATTTCTATAGAATATCATCCATATAAAACTATAAGTATACATATATTAATTAAGTGAAACCTCTAACAACATGATCTATCCTTTATTCTCAACTAATGATTGATATAATCAATTTAGCACTGGCTAACGTTTATTGAATAAAAAAACAAACAATTTGGAACAAAAAGCAAACACCTCTTTTTTGTAAAGAGGTGTTTGCTTTCATCAAAATATTAGTTTTCAACGTTTCAACTAGCATGCTCTAGCCCCAACTTATCTGCAACCATAGCTATGAATTCACTATTCGTTGGTTTTGCTTTCGTAACACTTACTGTATAACCGAAGAGATTTGAAATAGAATCAATATTTCCGCGACTCCAAGCAACCTCAATCGCATGACGTATTGCTCGTTCTACACGACTTGCTGTTGTATTGTATTTCTTCGCGATATCTGGATATAAGACTTTCGTTATTGAACCAAGTAGCTCAATATCTTTATACACCATCGAAATGGCTTCCCTCAAATAAAGATACCCTTTTATATGAGCTGGAACACCTATTTCATGGATAATACTAGTAATATTGGCATCAAGATTTCTCTCACGATTAACTGGAGTAGAGGACGTTCTTATACTAGGACGTTGTGCAAATGTTGAACTCTTTCCACTTACTTGACGAATATGATGAATTAAGTTGTCTGTATCAAATGGCTTTAAGATAAAATATGATGCACCTAATTCAACTGCTTTCGTTGTAACATCTTCCTGTCCAAAGGCTGTTAACATAATAACATTAGGTAGTTGCGGTTTGTTCAAATCCCTCATTTTTTCCAAAACCGCTAATCCATCAAGGTGTGGCATAATAATATCGAGTACAAGCACATCAGGTGACTTTTCTGACAACATATCTAGACATTGTTGTCCATTATGTGCAACACCAATAACCTCCATGTCGTCTTGTTTGGCAATAAAATCGTCTAAAAGACCAATTAGCTCTCGATTGTCGTCTACTAAACACACTTTAATTTTTTTCAAACTTAGTTCCTCCCCAGAAAAATTGTCCCTAAGATCTATTCTAGGAGAAACTTTCGACAATGCAATACGTTTTCCTCTTTATTTTGGAAATTTTCAATATAAGCTAAAATTCTCTCCTCAATACACGTTGTTTCTTTTTTATTCGACCTTTTTCGACTACCAAAAAAAAGAAACAAACCTTCAATACATTTATGTAAATCATGAGCTTTGTTACCCATTAACAGTTCATCTAATGTAATTAAATTAATGTTTTTCAAAACAAGCTAATTTTTCTCATCTAAAATAATCAGTCAGGTGGAGTATTTTCTCCACCTGACTATTCAACTTACTCAACCAGCAAGTTTTTCCTCTTTTTTATTAATATCAATCCCTGCATCATGTAACATCCATTCGATGTGTACACCGTATCCACTCGTCGGATCATTTACGAACACATGTGTAACTGCTCCAATGATCTTTCCATCTTGAATAATTGGACTACCACTCATACCTTGTACAATTCCCCCAGTTAAATCAAGCAACCGTTTATCAGTAACTTTTATGACCATTCCTTTTGTTGCAGGAAACTTTTGTGGGACTGTACTAACAACCTCAACGTCAAACTGTTGTACTTTGTCATCATTTACAACTGTTAAGATTTTAGCTGGTCCTTCCTTAACTTGATGAGAAAGTGCAATTGGCATAGGTTGATCAAATACTTTATTTTCAATTTCACTATTTAACTTCCCAAATATACCAAATGGACTATTTCTAGTTATGTTGCCTATCACTTGTCGGTCATTTGAAAATCGAGCCAACTTTTCTCCTGGTATACCGCCTTTACCTTTTTCAATTGAGGTTACCGTGGAACGTACGATTTGACCATCATGGACGACTATCGGCTTTTTCGTATCCATATCGGAAATAACATGTCCAAGTGCACCATATTTTTTCGTTTCTGGGTCAAAAAAAGTCATCGTTCCAATTCCTGCGGCTGAATCTCTTATATATAAACCTAATCGATATTTAGATTCATTTTTATTTTTAGCTGGAGATAAAGTCGTTGTAAATTCCTTATCTTCACGTTTGACAATTAATTGAAGAGGTTTACCTTCTGAAGCAGATTTTTGCACAACAGGAGCAACATCTTCCATCTCTTCAATCGGTTGCTCATTTATTTTTAAGATAATGTCACCAATTTGAATACCTGCTTCTTCACCTGGTGATCTTTTTCCTACATCTGTTGTAATAAGGTGATAACCCACAACTAATACACCTGCAGTATTTAATTTAACACCTATCGATTGACCTCCAGGAATTACTTTAAAATCGGGATGAACTTTCACATTTACTTTCTTCAATGGAATATTTCCCATCTCCAGTATCATTTCAGCTTCCCCGCTCTCCTTCCCTTCGACCATAAGTTCTTTATTATTTGTTGACTGTATTGCTAACACACTATCCTTCTCAACCTTGCCTTGAACAGGAAGTGATGTAACAGGCAATACTTCTCCTTCAAACAGCTGTAATTCATTTGGAATGGAAAGGTATTCAACAGCCTGTTTATGAAAACCGACTGCAACACATACTACAAGGAGAACTATACCAATAATTCGTCTTATTAATTCAAACTTCAAATTTTCTCACTCTCCTCGCTTTCCATCCTCACCAATATGTCACATTCTTATTTTTTTATGGTTCGGCTAAATGCATGCCGTAACTATACTTTTTCCTTTGAGAAGCAGAAATATAACTATGGTAATAAGAAAACTCAAAGCAAATAATTAGCATTGATAAACAAAAGCAGATGATACTTAAAGTAAAGCTTCAATAATTGTTTTATCTTCTATTTTTCATAAAAAAACTGCCCGAAGTTCGGACAGTTTATCAAAATGATTTTGCTTTAAGGTTTGAGGCGATATTTAATAACTCTTTTGCATGCTCTCGTGTTAAATCTGTAACCTCGACACCAGAGATCATTCTCCCAATTTCTTTAATCTTTTCTACTTCACTAAGTGCATGAACAGACGTTGTTGTACGTTCTTCATCCGTCTGTTTAGATATATACAGATGTGTATCAGCCATGGCTGCAACTTGTGGTAAATGCGATATACAAAGGACTTGTGAACCAACAGAAACACGATGGATTTTCTCTGCAATAGCTTGTGCCACTCTTCCACTTACACCTGTATCAACTTCATCGAAGATTATTGACGTAACACCTTGGTGTTCAGAAAAAATACTTTTAAGTGCTAACATTATACGAGACAGCTCTCCACCTGACGCAACCTTTGACAGTGGTTTTAATGGTTCACCTGGATTTGTTGAAATGTAAAATTCGACCTGATCAATGCCGTTTGGGTAAAACTGAATATAACCAATTTCAGAATTCATATCTGACTGTTTAAATTCGACTGAGAATGCCGTTTTCTCCATATAAAGTTCTTGAAGTTCTCGATGAATCATTTCTGTTAACTCATCTGAAGCTTTCTTTCGTAAATCTGATAAATGCTTTGCTTCAACAAATAAATCTTCAGTTATACTTTGTAGTTCTTGTTTCATTTTTTCAAGATGTGTATCTCTGTTTTGAATTTCATCAATTTCTTCTTCAATTTTAGATGCATATTCTAAGATTTCCTCAACTGTAACACCGTATTTTTTCTTTAACAAATTTATCTCATTTAATCGACTTTCAATAAAATCAAGTCGGTTCGGGTCAAATTCCAGTTCTTCTAACTGATCCCTTAATGAATAAGATACTTCCTCTAATAAATAAAAGCTGTTAGCAATTTGTTCACTTATCCCCTTAAGTTCCTCACTTATATGTGATACAGACTCAAGCTGACTCATAACAAGCCCTACCCAATCTAAACCTCGTTGCTCACCATTAAGGCCTTCATAACCCGCTTTCAATGAATGATGTATCTTTTCAAAATTAGCCATTTTAATACGCTCTTGTTCTAACTCTTCGTCTTCATTAGGCTTAAGATTAGAATTAGTAATCTCTTCCAATTGAAACTGAATCAAATCAAGCCTATGAGCTAACTTCTGTTCATTATCATTATAAGAATTCAGTTTTTTCTTTAATTTTGCATATGACTGATAAATATCGGTGTATTCATTATATGTCTTAATAATATCGCCTTGAGCATATTCATCTAACAAAGGTAAATGCCTGTCACTATTCAACAGATCTTGACTTTCATTTTGACCGTGTATATCTACTAAAGTCTGACCAACTTCACGTAAAATAGCTAGTGTAACTAGCTTTCCATTAATACGGCAGATACTTTTCCCTTTATTTGTCATATCTCTTTTTAATACAATTTGTCCATCCTCAACTTCAATTCCGAGCTGCTTAGCGAGCTGGATACAAGGGTGTGCTTCTTCTTCAATTAAAAATAACCCTTCGATCTCAGCTTTATTTGTACCATAACGGACAAATTCTGTTGAGCCTCTTCCACCTACTAACAAACCAATGGCATCGATAATAATCGATTTACCTGCACCGGTTTCTCCTGTTAATACTGTTAAACCTTCTTCAAATGATACTGTTAATGACTCAATAATTGCAAAATTCTTAATCGACAATTCTGCAAGCATGTTGCACCACACCTTATTCAATTCTATTCGCATCTGTTAAAAAAGTGGGGAATGCATCATATCTACTTACCCCAATGAGAGAAATCAACATGAATTTAAAATGAGTCAGTAGACTGATTTCACGAACTGTTAGTATGTAGTTATTAAAAATAAGCTAGTTGCTATGAGCTAATGAATACTAACTTCTATAACATATCTAAGAATCGGTTCGTAATTAATTCTGTTTCGTTCTCACTACGACAAATAATCAAGATTGTATCATCACCACAAATCGTACCGAGGATTTCATCCCAATCAAGGTTATCAATTAATGCACCTATGGCATTAGCATTGCCTGGTAGCGTTTTCATTACGAGAAGATGACCAGCATCATCAATTTTTACAAATGCATCCATTAAAGCTCGTTTAAGCTTCTGTAATGGATTGAAACGTTGATCGGCAGGGAGACTATATTTGTATCGTCCATCCATCATAGGTACTTTAACAAGGTGAAGCTCCTTGATGTCACGAGATACTGTTGCCTGAGTTACATTAAAACCATCATTTTTTAATATTTCTACAAGTTCATCTTGTGTTTCGATCTCTTTATTTGTAATTAATTCACGAATTTTAATATGTCTTTGACCTTTATTCATATTTCCACCTCATATTATTCATGCCTATCTTACTCCTTTATGTTATACGATTTTACACTACTTGTACATTTACCCACCAAAATCTCAAAAAATTGTAATAACTACCGAATTATCAGAATATATCAGCAATGACGTAAGAAAAGGTAACAGCAATTAGCAGTTACCTCATTTTTTCTATTTTTTTAAGTTTTGATGAGCATCTGTAATTAAATCGTCAACAGAAATCGCTTTAATTTTACGTTCATCAGAAGGTTGCCAACATAGATGAAGCAAAAATTCAATATTACCTTCTCCACCTGTAATCGGTGAGTATGATGCATCAAGAGCAGTATAACCTAATTCAATCGCAAAATCATGAATTTCTTCAAATACGCTCGCATGTACCGCCTTATCTCTTACAATTCCTTTCTTTCCAACTTCATCACGACCAGCTTCAAATTGTGGTTTCACAAGTGCTATAACATCACTGTTTTTTTCAAGCAGATCTTTCAATACTGGTAAAATTAAACGTAATGAAATGAAAGAAACGTCAATCGTTGCAACATTTGGCTTACCCTCTGTTAAATCAGCCTCTGTGACATAACGAAAATTGGTCCTTTCCATTACAACAACACGGCTATCTTGTCGTAACTTCCAAGCGAGTTGATTATAGCCAACATCAAGTGCATAAACTTTTGTTGCTCCATTTTGCAAGGCACAATCTGTGAATCCACCCGTTGAAGCACCAATATCTAAAACCGTTTTCTCTGCCACATCTAAATCAAATGTATTCAATGCCTTTTCAAGCTTTAAACCTCCACGACCTACATATGGGATGACCTTTCCCTTCACCTCAATTTGTACATCGTCCTTCACTTTCACACCAGGTTTATCAGCTCTCTGTTCATCAACAAAAACAATCCCTGCCATGATAGAACGCTTTGCTTTTTCTCTCGTTTCAAAATATCCTTTTTCAACTAACAATACATCTAGTCGCTCTTTCTTTGCTGACATTTCTCAATTCCTTTTCTATCGTATTGGTAAAAGCTGTTGTACTTGTTCAACAACACCTGTTTCTGTTAAACCAATCTCTTCCATAAGTTCTTTCACACTGCCGTGTTCAATAAAACGATCTGGAATTCCCATTCTAGAAATTTGTGCATGTTGATATCCGTTATCATATGCAAATTCAAGAACCGCACTACCAAAACCACCTTGCAGAACAGCCTCTTCAAGTGTAAGGATTGGCATATTTAATTTAAATAATTCAGTTAACATAGTTTCATCGAGAGGTTTAATGAAACGAGCATTCACTACTTTTACAGATATTCCATCTTCTTCAAGAAGTTCTGCCGCTTTCATTGCCATTGGGATTGTTGTTCCAAATGTTAAGATTGCAACATCATTTCCATCTCTAAGAACTTCCCAAGAGCCTATTGGAATTTGTTTCATCTCATCATCTACTTCTACACCTAACCCATTCCCTCTAGGGTAACGAATTGCAATTGGACCATCATCATGTTTTATAGCAGTATAAACAAGGTGTTGTGCTTCATTTTCATCTTTGGGCATCATGAGAGTCAAATTAGGTAAATGTCGTAAGAAGGCAATATCGAATACTCCTTGATGTGTTTCACCATCTGCACCAACTAACCCTGCACGGTCGATTCCGAAGAAAACATTTAAGTTTTGACGACATACGTCATGTACAACCTGATCATATGCACGTTGTAAAAATGTTGAGTATATTGCAACAAATGGTTTCATCCCTTGTGCAGCTAATCCAGCTCCCATTGTAACAGCATGCTGTTCAGCAATCCCTACATCAAAGAATCTTTCAGGAAATTCATCTCTAAACTCTTCAAGCTTCGAACCAACAGGCATTGCAGGTGTTATTGCTGCAACACGTTTATCCTCTTTAGCGATTACTTGCACGGCTGAGCTTATTACCTTACTCCATGCTGGAGGTGTATCCGCTGGCTTTAATTGTTCTCCCGATTCTATCTTATATGTACCTACACCATGCCATGTTCCTCGTGTATCAGTTTCAGCAGGTTTATATCCTTTACCTTTCTTCGTCAATGTATGAACGATGACAGGACCCTTCACTTTTTTAGCATAACGGAGGTTTTCAAATAAATCTGCATAGTTATGACCATCTACTGGGCCAAGGTATGTAAATCCAAGTTCTTCAAAGAAAATGCCTGATACAAGAAAGTACTTTAAAGAGTCCTTGACTCGTTCAGCTGTTTGAGCAAGCCGACCACCAACAGCAGGAACCTTCTTCAATAAAAACTCCAAATCGTCTTTCATTTTTTGATATTTACCAGCTGTACGTAACCTTCCAAGTACACTATGTAACGCACCTACATTTGGTGCAATAGACATTTCGTTATCATTTAAAATGACAATCATATCTTTTTTCTCATGACCAATATGATTTAATGCTTCAAGAGCCATTCCACCTGTTAAAGCACCATCACCAATAATTGGAATGATATATTCATTTGAACCCTTTATATCTCTTGCAGCTGCCATTCCCATAGCTGCTGAAAGAGAAGTAGAGCTGTGACCTGTCTCCCAAACATCATGTTCACTTTCACATCGTTTTGGAAAACCACACAACCCTTTGTATTGTCGCAACGTATTAAATTGATTTGCGCGACCCGTTAAAATTTTATGCACATATGATTGATGACCTACATCCCAAAGAAACTTATCTTTTGGGCTATCGAACAAGTGATGTAGTGCAATCGTTAGCTCCACAACCCCAAGATTAGGGCCTAAATGTCCGCCAGTTTTTGATAAGTTCTCTATCAAAAATGTCCGGATGTTTTGCGAAAGTTCCATCAGTTCGTGATGATCAAGATTCTTAATATCACTTGGTGACTGAATAGAAGATACATCCATAAAAAAATCCACTCACTTTCGTTTCTGTTCTTTCCGTTTTTTCTTTTGCTGATTTTTGAAGACTTTAATATTTAGTTTATCATCTAGATAGTAAAAAATCTTCCCTACTTGGAAAATTATATCAGTCGAATACTGCATAGCAAAAGTTTTACCAAATGCTTTACCTCCAACGGTTGTCGCTGCAACGACACTAGTAAACACAACTGATACAACATAATTAAATAATGAGTCCTCAACATAGCCGAAACCTACCGTTAATTGCAATACAACTAATGCTGAGGCTGTACCACTTACTACTCCAGATATATCTCCGATAACATCGTTACAAAAACTAGCAAACCGGTCAGCATTTCGTACGATAGAAATTGCTTCTTTTGAGCCATTTACACGTTCTGATGCCATTGCATGGAATGGCACCTCGTTAGCAGCAGTAGCAGCAATCCCCAACATATCGAAAAATATACCAATGAAAACGATCACAAAAACAATGAACATTCCAACTCCCCATGAAACACCACCTAACATAGAGGTTGAAACAATTGAAAAAATAGCCGCTAACACAAGCGTGATAACGGCAATACCAGTAGTAAATTTGATTGAGTTTCTTAAAAGCTCTTTCATTTTCCTTTGATCGTCACCTATCTCAAACGTTATAAACGTTATCTCATTTTAAAAAACAAATTACTATTAACAATTAAATTATGTATAACAGGGTGGTCATATAAAGAGTAAAAACTGCGGCTTAGGTCCAGTAGGTTTTCCCAAGCAAGTACCGAGCGTCGCCGCTCTGGCGGTTTCCCTTTAAACTCACCTCAGCCGAGTCACCTCCAGCTGGACTGGATTGCCACTTAGATCCGCACTATAATCCTCTTTATATGTCCGAATTAGAACAGTCTAGGAGTTTTCCTCAACAGGCTTTAACTATTTCCTAGCCTCTTTTGCAGAGTAGATTTCATATGTCGAAAAATGAAAGACAGTGGCCTACTGTACAATTCATTTTTATGCCATAATCCCCTCTAACACCACTCAAGGCAGGCTACGCTGCTTGAAAGTTTCCCATATAAACTTTTCATCGCAGGTTCATACCCCATTTCATAAGCTGCACATGCTAGCGCAATACCTACAAGAATGGGCCTCCGCGGAAGCAGGGTCAACGCCCACATGCCATTGTGGATCGCCCTGCGACCTTAACTCCCAGCACCGACCCAAGGCTGGGCGCCTCAAGCCGGCACAAGGAACTTCATCGATGTGCCCTTTAGCGGATTTTTAGGCCCGCCTTCAGAAATAGTAGACTGACTAGAATACTGCACCACCCTTGAATTGATAATTACAATATACCATAAAAATTACGGTTTCACAATCTCTTAGAATTTGGATTATCTGTTATACTTCATGTGAACTGGTCAATGATGACAGAAAACCTCAATTTGTTTAAACTTCAATTTATGTAGTATTAATATTCGCGCTGTATAATAAATCTCGCGAGCTCTTCTAACCGTTCAGAACTAACAGAAGCCTCACGAAGTGCTTTCAGTGAAAGAGCTAAATGTTCTTCACATTTCTGCTTCGCACCTTCTAATGTGAGAAGTTTCGGATATGTACTTTTTTGCAAAGTTGTATCACTACCGACTGGTTTACCTATTTTTGCTTCATCACCTTCAATATCCAGTATGTCATCTCGAATTTGGAATGCGATACCTAAATGTGTAGCAAATTGAGTTAAACTGCTTAATTGCTTTTCAGTTGCGTCCCCTAAAATAGCACCAGCTCTTACACAAAATTGAAGTAATTTACCCGTTTTATGATCATGAATGAACTGTAATTGCTCAAGGTCAATCGATGTGCCCTCAGCTTCAATATCTGCTACTTGACCACCGACCATGCCTTCCGCTCCAGCAGATTGGGCCAACTCATTCATAATCGATAGCTTTTTATTCGGTGAAAAATTAGGATAAGTTGAACCTGCTATAAGTTGAAAACTGTAAGTTAAAAGTGCATCTCCCGCCAAAATCGCATTTGCTTCACCAAAAACCTTATGATTGGTTGGCTTTCCTCTTCGAAGGTCATCGTCATCCATACTCGGTAAGTCATCATGAATTAAAGAATATGTATGTATAAACTCAATAGCACAAGCAGTATCCATTCCTAATTGCCATTCCCCACCAAAGGAACGTAACGTTTCAAGTAAAAGGATAGGACGTAGACGCTTACCTCCAGCCTCCAATGAATACACCATCGCATCTCTTAACACTTTAGGAGTTGTTAAATGCTCAACTGACTTCTTCATATACTCATCAATTTGCTTTTTCTCTTCAATTAAATAATTTTGGAGTGTTGAGCGAGTCACTCTTGTTCCTCCTCAATCTCAAATGGGCGAAGCTCACCGTCTTCTTGTAGAATTTCGGTCATTTGCTTTTCGACCTTTTGCAACTTGTCATGACATAACTTTGAAATGTTCATACCTTCTTGAAAATAGGTGATTGCTTTTTCTAGAGGAACATCCCCTTCTTCTAACTTCTCAACAATTTCTTCAAGTTGTTCCATTGCTTGCTCAAATGTTAATTTTTCTTCATCCATCATTGCTCACGCTCCTCTAATCCCCATACTTGACAATCCAACTGTCCATCCTTTACTTGAACTTGCACGCGATCACCAAGCTTCACATCTTCTACAGACTTTATTAATTTGTCCCTTTCATTATAAACGAGGCTATACCCTCTCTCCATTACTTTTAGTGGACTGAGCATCCCAAGCTTTGAAAGGTACGTTTGTAGAGCGAACTCCTTACCCTTCTTTATTTCAGTAAAAGCTCGGTCAAGATTTCGAGTCGTCTGCTCTTTACGAGTTATTGCTTGCTGAAGCTGTTCAAATGGGTGTTGTTGCTTCAAACGTTTCCTCAAATGTGTTAACCGTTCTTGTTTGTAATGAACTAAGTGTGTCGCTTGTTTTTGAAGGCTTTCAAATAGTCGGTCTAACTCTTGTTCCTTTTGAACAAGTAGCTTTTCAGGATAACGAAATGCATATGATTTTTGTAAACGTCTTAATCGTTCTTGGTCATAAGTAGTCTGGTCCCGCAACGATCTAATAAGCCGTACCTTGTGTTGTTTTAACCGTTCAATTAATTCCTCTATATGTGGCACAGCCAATTCTGCAGCTGCTGTTGGTGTAGCAGCTCGCATGTCGGCCACAAAATCTGCAATCGTTACATCCGTCTCATGACCAACTGCTGAAATGATCGGTATGTTAGAGTGAAAAATAGCTCGTGCAACTATCTCCTCATTAAATGGCCATAAGTCCTCTAATGAACCACCACCACGTCCTGTTATTAGAAGATCAAACTTACCAATTTCGTTCGCCTGTTCAATCCCTTTTGCAATAGATGCAGCTGCGTTTTCTCCTTGAACAAGTACTGGAATAATTGTCACATGAGCAATAGGAAAACGTCGATTCAATGTTGTTAAAATATCACGAATTGCAGCACCTGTTGGTGACGTGATCACTCCGATACGACTTGGAACAGATGGAAGTGGCTGCTTATATTCATTGGAAAAAAATCCTTGTAATTCAAGTTTTTTCTTCAATTCTTCAAATGCTAAATATAGGTTCCCAATTCCATCGGGTTGCATTTCCTTAGCGTATAATTGATATTGTCCATACGCCTCATAAACAGATACTTCACCACGAACAAGCACTTTCATACCATTCTCTGGTTTAAATTTCATAAATCGATTAGCCCCAGCAAACATAACACTTTGAATGCGCGCATTCTCATCTTTCAAAGTAAAATACATATGCCCACGACTATGTAATTTGAAGTTGGAAATTTCTCCCTTAATCCACACTTCCTGCAAATGTGAATCATCATCAAACCGTCGCTTAATATATTTTGTAAGCGCCGTAACTGTTAAAAATGGTTTTGTTGACACATTTTAACCCCCTTATTCTCTCACAGGGTTCACTCATTCGATCATGAAATTTGCTTTTTCATTTTCGAAAGAACTGCATTAATGAACTTACTCGAATCATCATCTCCAAACATTTTTGCAAGCTCAATTGCTTCATCAATTGATACATTAGACGGAATATCTTCCATATATTTCAATTCGAATGCTGCTAAGCTAAGGATGACGCGATCCACATTTCCTAAGCGTTCAAGTTTCCAGTTTTCTAAATTTAAGGAAATGAAAGAATCGATATCTTCTTTATGTTCAATTGTTCCAAAAAGTAGCTCTTCCAGAAAATCATCTGACTTTTTATCTTCAAGCACATGCTCAAGCGCTTCTTTTGGGTCTATTTGACTGACCTCTACTTGAAATAACGCTTGTAGTGCTTTCTCTCTCGCTGTTCTCCGTTTCATTGTTTTCTTCCTTTCATCAAGTTCATACTTCAAGAAGATGTTCAAAAAGTTTAAAAGTAACAGTTTAGTTACTATTAGCTATACTGCTATTATTACGAACAATCCCCCAAGACATAACATGATAATAGCACAAAATTGATTTACGAGTACACCTTTGCTATTAAAATGTGATAGCTTGAAAATTACAAAAACTAATTAATATTGTAATTTATCATGTAAATCATCAAACTTTTCTACTTAAAAAAGCTGAAGATGGCTATCCATCTTCAGCTTTTTCATAAAACATATTTATTTAATATCGGCAAAATAACTTATTTACAGATGCTAGTTCTACTTTATTCTACTTCTGGTTCAGTAGTAGATTCGAAATTTACTCCGACAACATGAATGTTAATCTCACTAATGTCAAGTCCAGTCATTGTAAATAATGTTTCGCGGATATTTTCTTGGATTTGTTTTGCGATATCTGGAATTGATATACCAAAATTCATAAAAACATGCACATCAACAACGATTCCATCTTCTGTTAATTCTACTTTTATACCTTTTCCATGTTGCTTTTTCCCTAGGCGTTCGACAACACCACTTGCAAAATTACCTTGCAGTTGTGATACACCGTCAACCTCAGATGCAGCAATACCCGCTATTATTTCAATGACTTCTGGAGCAATCTCAACTTTTCCAAAGTTAGAAGATGCATTTGTCATTTCTAAAATATTATTCTCACTCAATAGTATCGCACCTCTCTTATTTTTTGTTTGTCAAATCGTAGATCTCTAAAAATTTCGTATTGAAATTACCTTCGACAAATTTTTCGTGTTCAAGCAAACGTTGGTGGAAAGGAATCGTCGTGTTAATACCTTCAATAACAAATTCACTTAGCGCCCTTTTCATACGTGAGATTGCTTCTTCACGAGTTGAACCATATGAGATTAGTTTTGCGACCATTGAATCATAAAAAGGTGGGATTTTATAATTAGGATATACTGCAGAGTCAACACGTATTCCATAACCACCTGGTGTTAAATACATTTTCACTTCTCCTGGGGAAGGCATAAAGTTTTTGTCTGGATTCTCTGCATTAATACGACATTCAATTGCCCAACCGTTAAAAGTAACATCTTCTTGAGAAATAGATAACTTCTCACCAGATGCAACAAGAATTTGTTCTTTTATTAAATCTACTCCTGTCACCATTTCTGTTACAGGGTGTTCAACTTGAATCCTCGTGTTCATTTCCATGAAATAAAACTTAGAATTTACATAGTCAAATATAAATTCGACTGTACCAGCTCCAGAATAATTAACTGCTTCGGCAGCACGAACAGCGGCTTGACCCATCTCTTGACGAAGTTCCTCAGTCAATGATGGTGAAGGTGTTTCCTCTAGTAATTTCTGCATGCGTCGTTGAATGGTACAATCGCGTTCACCTAAGTGAATTACGTTTCCATAGTTATCAGCTAGAATTTGAATCTCTACGTGACGAAAATCTTCAATAAACTTCTCCATATATACACCTGGGTTACCGAATGCCGTTTCTGCTTCACGTTGAGTCATATTAATACCATTAATTAACTCATCTTCGTTATATGCAACTCGAATCCCTTTTCCGCCACCACCAGCAGTTGCTTTGATTATCACTGGATAACCAATTTCATTTGCCAGTGCTACCGCATCATCTGTTGTTTCAACGATTCCTTTTGATCCTGGAACGATCGGGACACCTGCTTCACGCATTGTCTCACGAGCTACATCCTTCGTTCCCATCTGAGTAATCGCTTCTGGACTAGGACCGATAAACGTAATTCCACTATCACGACATAGCTCAGCGAAATCAGCGTTTTCTGATAAAAAGCCATATCCAGGATGAATTGCATTTGATTCAGTTAAGGTCGCAACCGTGATTAAATTCGTTTTATTTAAATAACTGTCCTTTGATGCTACAGGACCAATACAATAGGCTTCATCTGCCATTTGTACGTGCAATGCCTCTTTATCCCCTTCGGAATATACCGCAACCGTTTGGATATCAAGTTCCTTACAAGCGCGGATAACTCGAACGGCGATTTCTCCTCTGTTTGCGATTAGAACTTTTTTAATCACAACAAACGCCTCCTATTTTGTCTTTACGAGGAACAATGGTTGTCCATACTCAACAAGTTGTCCATTTTCAACAAGTACTTCAACAATTTCTCCGTCGACCTCTGCTTCAATTTCATTAAAGAGTTTCATCGCTTCAACAATACAAACGATACTATTAGTTGAAACTTTATCTCCTACTTTTACATATACATCAGACTCAGGGTTTGGCGATTCATAAAAAGTACCTACCATCGGTGATTCAATTTTATGTAAGTTTTCATCAGCCACGCTTACTGTTGGAGCTTCTTCCTTCTGTTCTTGAACTTGTGCAACTTCTTTTACTGGCTCAACCACTGGTGCTACTGGAGGTTGTGATGCTGGTACATTAGCTTCCTCAACAGATTCTACCGCTACAACATTTTTCACAACACCTTGATTTTTCTTTAACTTAATTTTTGCACCTTTCTCTTCATACATCAACTCATCAATACTAGATTTGTCTAACAATTTAATTAGCTCACGAATTTCTTGAATTTTCAACACGTTTGTCGTCTCCTTTGACTTAAATTTATGATTATGTAATTCATAGCTCTCTTAATCCAACTTACATAACTCATTAAATGTTACCAAATGAACAGCAAACACTTAATTTCCTAGGGCATACATTAAAGAAGAACTGTAGCCTTCATTTACTATACGATAGCAAGCTATTGTAATCAACATTACCATTGAAATCGAGCGATCGCTCAACAAAAAAAATAAAAAAATGTGCCTGTATGATATACCTTTATTATTTTAAAAAAGTACATATACAGAACTACTGTAGGTTTTGGATAACTCACAATCCTACTCAAATTATATGACAAACAATTGAAAGATGAGGAACTCTATCATCTATACTCAATAGTCTCTCATACACAAATGCTACATGAAAACGCATTCAAATAAAAGTCTTTTTTGATTATTTTTAGAATTTTAAATTTTCATTTGAGATTTTATGCTTTATTAACTTGTCATTCTTTCAAAATGCTAAAAAAATAAGAAGTTTAACTAAGTTAAACTTCTTATTTTTCATAATTAATTTATTGCTTGAAATTCTACTGCAACCCTTGTTAAACCAAGCTCATCACGAACAAGGTGCATTAATTCATTCGCTGCAGATTCGGATGGTTCTTGTGCTCGAACAATCACTCTTACTTTATCTTCATCCGTCTTAACAACAACATCACTAAAACGTTCATCTGCTTTAATCATCGTTTCAAGAATTTCTTCCTTCGCTGATAACTTCGTTAAATAATTTATTTCATCTAGCGCTTTACTTTTTTCTTCACTCGAAACATTTGCCGAAGCAGCAACAGTATTTAATTGTTCCTTTATTTTGTTTCTCTCATCATTTATTGTCATTCGTAAATTTATAAAAAATTCATCAGTAGTTAAATCAGAAGTAACCATTTCTTGACCAAGTTCTTCTACAACAGTCTCAATCCCACTATTTTCTGAAGACTCACCTTCTAATGCTACTGACTCACTTCCCTCTTGTTCCATATCCATTTGTTGTTCAATCTCATTACTTTGCTCTTGCATTGCTGCAAATTCCTCATTAGCAGGCTGTGGTGCAGTAACATAATACACACCAAGGACTACGACCAAACTCAACATTGTTAACAACCAAACCGTTTGTTTCTTCAACAAAATGATTACTCCCCTTTCGAATCTTTCGGCATGACTGATACTCGATGGCTCGGTACGTGTAAGACACGAGTAACAGCTTCTACCACCCATTGTTTGATTTGAGCATTCTCAACACCATCTGCAACAACTAATACACCCCGTACCTCAGGTTTCTTTGTTTGTATAATAATCGGTTGCTCTCGATCACCTAAACGAACGATTACAACCTGTTCATCCGTTGAATTATCTTCTACTTTACGCTTACCACCTTGTTGATCTGTTTCGTCAGTCTTTTGCATTTGCGTATTTGTGTTTTTTTCTACTACTTTTGTCTCTGTTGAGTCAAGATTAATCATAACTGTAACATTGCTGACTCCCGAGATGTCTTCTAATGAATCTTTTAATTGTTTCTCATACTCCTGTTCATAACGAGCCATTAGATTATCACCATCATGTTGTTCTCCTTTTATTAAGCCCGTTGCTTGTTCCTTTGATCCATCCGTTTGAAAAACAGTTGAAGGTCCTTCTTCAACATCATCTTGAAAAAACTGACTAAGTAACATCATCGAAACACCAATTAAAATCGCGATAAGTAAGTAACCCCTCATATTTTTGGGACTAGAATCATTATCACCTCTATAGATGAGTGACTTTATTCTCATAAATATCCCTTTTCGTTCACTCACTTAGTTGTTTCACCCCCTTACAATGTAACTTCCACTAATTTTCTATGATTGAAATCTTATTTTCATCTACGCCCCATTTCAAGGCTAGAAATGCTCGTAATTCATTATAATCTCCACTATTGCTTTTAACTTCTTCTTGGTCTGCTTTTATTTCTGAGACGTCAATTTGAATAGGCTCAACAGTGTCAATCGATTCTACATTTTCTTTTTCATCTGAAAGCTGGCTAATTGATACTTGTAATGATTGCAGATCAACAGTTGTCCAATTTTCTCCTACATCATTTTCTAATTTCAGATTAATGTTTGTAATTGAATACCCATATCGTTCCACCAACTCCTTTTGAACATTTTCTTTCATTTGGACAGCCGTCTCTTCTAAAATGTATGCTCGTTGATTGGCTTGTATTTCTTTTTTCTTCAGTTCAAGCCGATTTTTTAATTGTTCACTCTGTACGGAATTTCCAATTTCCATTGTTCTAAGTATTTCTTCAAAATCTTCAGAAAAAATTCTTAAAATCGGTGTCAAAATTAATAAAATCAATAAAAGTCCGATAACCATCTTGGCATAGTTTTGCATAGCTGAATTTGGCAATAACATATCTACGACCATCGCCAACAAAATAAATAGAACAATATTGGTTATCCATGTTGCAATATATTCCAATCTCATCACGCCTTTGCTATGTTAACGAACCATTAACGATAGATTTCCAGCGGCAATAATCATTGTGACAGAAAGAAAAAACATAAACGACACGACTGCTAATGAAGCGAAAATATAGATCACACTTCTACTAATTATATCTAGGCATGTAATAACAGGACCTCCGCCTAACGGCTGTAAGATAGCTGCTGCAATTTTATAAATGACAGCTAGAGCGAATACCTTAATTGCTGGAAAGACTGCGATTAAAAACAATACAGCAACACCAACAATTCCAACTGCATTTTTTAATAGAAGTGATGCACTTAATACTGTATCAGCTGCATCAGTGAACATCCTACCTACAACAGGTACGAAATTTCCAGTTATAAATTTTGCTGTTCGAACCGCTATCCCATCAGTAATGGCAGCTGTTGCCCCCTGAACAGAAATGACACCGAGGAATATCGTTAAAAATGTGCCCAGTAACCCAATTGAAATATTCCTTAGTAGCTGAGCTAACTGTGTAACCTTGTAATGGTCTGTTAACGTGCTAATAATACTTAATAAAGCAGATAAAAAAATACATGGTAACACTACATATTGGATGAGTAAGCCACTTGTATGTACTAGAAAAATAATCAACGGATGAAAAAAAGTGACAGACGTTATTCCTCCTATAGAAGCCATTAGTGCTAATAACATAGGCATAAGAGCCATCATAAAACTTATCATCGATTGAATAGCATCATTTGTATAAGATATTGCTATATGGAAACTATTAAGAGCAATTACAATCAACACCATATATATGAGTGCATATGCGACATGACTAACAGATTTCTGCTCAAAGGCATTTTGAAGTGACTGAAGGAGCATACTGAACACTGTTAGTAATATGAGAGTTCCAAGCAGCTTTCCATTTGCAATGAGCTCATAAAACAAAAACCTTAAAAATCCAGTTATCCACGCTTGAAATGAAAAGTCTGTTCCGCTTTTTATAAAATCATAGAAGCTACCTTTATGACTTTCAGGAAGAAAACCACCATATTTATGAACAATGTCATCCCAGAACTGTCTCATATCATCTACATCAAGTGTTTCCAATTGCTCCTGAAATACGGGTTGTGCAGTTGTGGCTTGTACTACATTTGGACATGAAAACATAATAAATATCATTACTAGTAGGAAAAAAAACTCAAACTTCTGTGTCAACAAAGTTATTACACCTCGCAATCACTTCATCATAATTAAGAAACTGGTAACATCTCTAATACTGTCTCAATTATGACTGTCAAAATGGGTATTGCCATTGCGAGGATTAATATTTTTCCTGCCAATTCAATCTTCGATGCAATTGCCCCCTGCCCAGCATCTTTCGTAATTTGTGCGCCAAACTCTGCAATGTAAGCAATACCAATAATTTTCAAAATCGTTTCCACATAGATCATGTTTATATTTGCTGAGATTGCTAATGTTTCAAGCATGTGAATAATTTCATATACTTTTTCTATTAGAAACAGAAAGATTGCAACACTGACGAAGACTACGAGTAGGGAGGCGAACGAAGCTTTTTGTTCTTTTAGGATTAATGCTAAAAAAGTTGCAACAAGACCAATTCCTACTATTTGAATTATTTCAATCGCCTGTCCCTCCCTTAACCTTGGAATAAGAATACACCTTTAATTTTTTGAAATAGATCATCAACGATCGTAGCAACCATATACAATACAACTACAAATCCGATTAGTGTCACCCAATCTGCCCAATCTCCTTTTCCCATTGTTTTTAACACTGTATGAATCATTGCCACAACAATACCAATTCCGGCGATTTGAAAAATGATATTTACATCGATCGCCATTCACTTTCCCCCAATCCTCTTACATGAGCAGAATGACTAACAATAACCCCATTAGAAAACAGAGACTTTTAACCATTTTTTCATACTTTTGTTGGCGAACTCTTGCTTCTTCTTCTTCACGTTCTAAGTGCACAAGCGCAAGTTGGATATGTTTTTTTTGAGATAGCTTATCATGCTTTCCAAGCGTTTCACCGAACTGTCTTAAAATCTCAAATTCACTATCAGTAAGAGCCGTCATTCTCCACACTTCTTTCAGTGAATATATCCAAACTTCTTGCAATGATGCTGTCTCTTCTTCTTGTAAGCGCTTTGCAAATCGATCAAAGAACCATTTAAATGGCTTAGGAGTTTGATTAGCAATTCTTATACAGGCTTCAGCAACAGGCAGATGGCCAAACATAATTTCTGCTTCAAGAGCTTGCAACGCTGCCTTCAATTGCCGAAGCTGTCTAGGGCGTTCACTTAATCGTCGTGCTGTTTCAAACCCAACCCATGTTGAACATAATAAGATAGTAAGTGCCCCTATAATCTTAATCATGTAGTCACTTCCAGCACTCTTTTGCAAACCTGTTCATTCTTATTACGAACCGTCTCTATTGTTCCTGCTCCATTACGTGCAGATAATTCAATATAACGGTCAAATACTCCATTAGAAAATAATGCTTCGAAGTTAGGACGTGATTTCACATCATTTATATCAAATCCATGTGCTGTTACAATAATGTGAATACCTGTATGCATAGCATCTAAGATAGCCTCAACATCTTCATGCCTTCCAATTTCATCAACAATTAACACTTGCGGACTCATTGAACGAATCATCATCATCATCCCCTCCGCCTTTGGACAACCATCTAAAACATCCAAACGAATCCCAAATGTATGTTGCGGAACGCCATTCACACACCCTGCAATCTCTGAGCGTTCATCAACAATACCTACATTTAAGGCTTTGATTCTATTTCTATCATCTCCTGTACTAATTAACCTTGCCAAATCTCTTAATATCGTTGTTTTCCCACTTTTAGGAGGACCAATTAATAACGTGTTTTTCCATCTTCCATCATATAAATATGGAATTAATCGTGATGCAACTCCAATCTTCTCTCTAGCAATTCGAATATTAAAAGATGTGACATCTCTTACAGCTTTTACTACACCTCCTTCAGTAATAACTTTTCCAGCAATACCTACACGATGGCCGCCTTTTATCGTAATAAACCCTCGCCTTAACTCCTCTTCTAATGTATATAAAGAATACTTGCTAACCTTATTGAGAAATCGATTCACTTCTTCGTACTGTACAACAGTTTGAATATCTGGATAATACGGCTTTCCATTAATAACAACTTCTAATGGACGATGAATTCGTATTCGAATCTCTTCGATCTGATTACGTTCTGTTATAGAGAGCATGTTCACCTGTCTTTGAAGGGATTCCGATAACAACATAACTGCTTCTTCCATGCCTGCCCTCCTTTTACTTTAAAAAGTGCTTGTTTCAAATGTATGCATGCTGGACTACATTATGACTGTATGAAGACAATACACTTATTTAATAACAGCCCATAGAATACACCCGATTCCCAAGAAGATTAGAGAGAGTTTTTGCAGAGAGAATTGATCAGCTATCGCATATAGTCCTACCATCATAGTAAGCAATAAAATCACTGGACCAACTCCCGCTAACAACGTATTAATGACCAGGGCTTTTTTTACATCATTAAAGTATAAAAATAAACATGCTGCTCCAAATTCTATGAATGAAGACAAAAACCTTAATGATGCCATCATGATAATTGTTGTTTCAAAGAACTTGTCCACTAGATTGAATCACCCCTTTTCTCTTCCATTAATCAACTATATGTTGGACATAAAGAATGTTTGTCCACTAATTCAAAACTTCTTGTAACAAACAACAAATTGCGAAATAATTACAATTTAAAATTTAATTTCTATATCGTTTAAAAATGCAAACTAATGGACATACTATTTTCATATCCCCCTTTTCTCTCATAGACCCTTTCTCTGCTATCAATTTAATTATTGATAGCTTTTTTTCTTACGTAAGAAATTCACCGACTTTACACAAGCATTAAACTATTGGTTAGACTAGTTTTGTTTACTATCAGTGATAAACTAGCTTATAAACCCAATTGTAAAGTAATCTAAACGCAACAACTTTAAATGAAAGTTATTCTTACAAAAAAAGGATGACACATAAGATATATGTGTCATCCTTAAATCAATTAACTTCATTTGAAGTTTTTCTCATTCTAGTATTATTGATTTCACTCTACCAACTTGTCCATCCTGTAACCTAACCTTAATACCGTGAGGATGAAATGCTGAATTCGTCAATAAGTCCTTAACGATACCCCTCGTTAACTTTCCAGTTTTTTGATCCTTTTTCAAGACAATATCGACTTCTTTCCCAGGAACGATATTGTTTCGATTACGCCCATCTTGTTCCATTGTATTCCCTCCTATTCAATTAACCATTATTCATAGAGGATCGAAATCACTCAAATGGAAATCTTTCTAAATATAAAAACATCCCTCAAATGAAACACTCGATGCTTCACTTGAGAGATGAAATTAGTTAACTATGCACGAGACACATATTTACCATCAGTCGTATTAATAACGAGTGTTTCCCCTTTATTAATGAATAAAGGTACCATCACCGTATGTCCTGTTTCTAATGTTGCTGGTTTTGTTGCACCTTGAGCTGTATCACCTTTTACTCCTGGCTCTGTTTCAGTTACAACAAGTTCAACAGAATTCGGAAGGTCTACACCGATCACTTCGCTTTCGTACGAAAGGATATTTACTTCCATGTTTTCTTTAATAAATTTTAATTCTTCCTGTAGTCTAGAACTTGGAAGTTCGATTTGCTCATATGTTTCATTATCCATAAATGCATGCATATCACCATTTGCATAGAGATATTGCATCTTACGATTTTCAATATGTGCTTTACCAACTTTTTCACCAGCACGGAACGTTTTTTCTTGAATCGCACCCGTACGAAGATTACGAAGTTTAGAACGTACAAACGCAGCACCTTTCCCTGGTTTTACGTGTTGGAATTCAATAACTTGCCAAATTCCTCCATCCACTTCAATTGTTAAACCTGTACGAAAATCATTTACTGAAATCATTTCTATTCCTCCTGTATCTTTTTATAATGTTATTAATTCTTTTGATGACTTAGACAAAATCTTGTTTCCACTGTCTGTAATGACAATATCATCTTCGATTCGAACACCGCCGAGACCTGAAATGTATATTCCAGGCTCAACTGTAACGACCATGCCTGGTTCAAGTACAGTATTTGATTTAAAGGATAATGACGGTGCTTCATGTACATCTAATCCGATACCGTGACCTGTAGAGTGCCCAAAGTATTGCCCATACCCTTTTTCCTTAATATAATCACGTGTTAATGCATCTGCCTCAATACCTGTCATACCTGCTTTTGTATGATTCACTCCACGTAATTGTGCTTGTAACACAACATCGTAAATCTCTTTCAATTTCGGTTCCACTTCTCCAACCGCAATTGTGCGAGTAATATCAGATACATAACCTTTGTATAATGCTCCAAAATCAAGTGTCACAAGTTCACCTGACTCAATCTTCTTATCTGAAGCAACACCATGAGGTAATGCTGAACGATGTCCTGAAGCAACAATGATGTCAAATGAAGAAGAAGTAGCTCCTTGCTTACGCATGAAAAACTCTAATTCATTTGAAACCTCAAGCTCTGTTAATCCTGGACGAATGAACGTTAAAATATGTTCAAAAGCAGCATCCGCAATATTAACCGCATCTTGAATAATTGCAACTTCATCTTCAGATTTAATCAATCGTAATTTCTCAACAGCACCTGATATTGGTACTAAGTCACTTGAGATATTTTCCTCATATGTACGAAATTGAGCAAATGTAAGATGTTCTTGTTCAAAACCTAACTTCTCAATTCCCATGTCTTTTGCAACTTTTGCAACTTCATCTTGAATCGTGCCTTTATGCTGTACGATTTCAAACCCTTTTACTTGCTTATCTGCTTGCTCCATATAACGAAAATCAGTAATGAATGCAGCACGGTCAGCAGAAATCAAGACAACTCCAGCACTGCCAGTAAAACCAGTCATATAACGACGGTTCTTCTCACTTGTTATAAGTAATCCATCTACATGTAATGTTGCAAATTGATCACGAAACTTTTGTAGTCTCTCCATTCTCTCAATCCTTTCCAACATGTTGTTTCAATGCTGATAACGCCATTTGATAACCAAAAAAGCCAAACCCAGCGATTTGTCCAATCACAACTGGTGAAATGACCGAATGATGTCTAAATGGTTCTCTTGTATGAATATTCGAAATATGTACTTCTACCACTGGAACATTCACACTTGCAATTGCATCACGAATTGCATAACTATAATGAGTGAATGCCCCTGCATTTAAAATGATGCCGTCATAACTTTCGGCATCATGTATGTGGTCAATTATTTCACCTTCATGATTGGATTGAAAAAAATCTATTGTGATTTTATCGTCTTTTGATGACTCGCGGAGCTGCTGTTCTAACTGAGCTAATGATTCACTTCCATATATGCCCGGTTCACGTTTACCTAACCGATTTAAGTTCGGGCCGTTCAACACAAGTATACGCATGGATATTCAGCTCCTTTTACACATCATTTAAGCACTTATTTGCATGACTTAGGACAAAAATTCCAAGTATATCTTATCATATAACTATTCACTTGAATAGTTTTCTTTCACCTCTGCTTTTTGTGCCTCCTCCATTTCTTTTGCGTCAAATGATATTGAATATCCAACAAATACACCATATAAGATATATAAACATAGCGACGTAACAATTGAATTAAAATCCCATTCAGAAACTGGTTTTACACTAGGGAATAGTGGATTAAACAAGTAAAATACCGCCCCCCACAATGCTAACCCAAATAAAATCCCTCCAAATACATTATCTACTTGCTTTAATGCAAAGCTGTAAACAAATGCAACACCTATGGATATTATAGATATAAATAGAATACCGATGAAGGTTCCAAGTACACCAGCTCGCCAATCACCAGTTGTTATTGCTTCTAAAACAAATGATGGGTTCCATTCTACAAAATTAAAATAATACGTAATAAATCCAACAGAGCTCCATATTAGCCCTCCACTAAATCCAATTGATGCAATTCTAGCAGCACGTGACATTGGTACTTCACGCTTATTTTGCTCTAAATGTTCGTTCGACTTAGACATCGTTTCTTGATGACTCATTTCAACCACCTCCACACCTTATTATGTCCTACTCAAGTAATGTTAATGAGAGACATTATTATAAAGTGAACCTTCCATCAGTGGAGGTATTCCTTCATCCTCCACTGATGGTTAGTTGAACCAATCAGGTAATTACTGACGCTTATACCTCAGGAGTATGACCAAGGCTCTATCCAACTTCAACTTCGTTGGTTCTCCAAAGTTTTGAAGTGGAAATCTTAGCGTCAATTGAAACGTGATAAAATTTGAATACCAGAAGAAATAGAAGGTGTAAAATTCTCCATTTAGGGAATAATAAATATAATCATCAACCTAGAGGATTCATTACATTTGCTGTAGAATATGAATTATTAGTATATGTAACAAAAGGATGATAGAAAGAATGGAAACAAATATGACTTCGTACAGTTGGAGCACTCGAAAATACGTTTTCATGGTAGGCGAATGGAAATAAAACAAACTTATTCATCTATGTAATTCCATCTTTCTCAGACTTTTAAACATATTTAATATGGCAATAACATCATGTTATAAGTCAATAATAGAAAAGTAGGTTGATGTAGTATGTCCAAAGAGAAACAAAAAGCATACGGTGGGCAAGCCGTAATTGAAGGTGTTATGTTCGGTGGGAAACATACATCTGTAACAGCGATTCGACGTAATGATAACTCAATTGATTATCTCGTAACAGATAAAAAAGAACGACCAGTATTAAATAAATTTAAAAAAATCCCATTTTTGCGTGGTATTATTGCAATCATTGAAGCAAGTGCTAACGGGTCAAAACATTTAAATTTCTCAAGTGAACGTTATGAACTTTCTCCTGATGAAGACCATACACTTGAGCAAGTCCAAGATTCTAAGCTCACAATGATTTTAGGTGTTGCAGGTGTAGGTATTCTCTCCTTTTTATTCGGGAAATTCATCTTTACATTAACACCTGCATTTGTTGCAGCTTCATTGAGACCAATTTTCCCAGGGCATCTTGAGCAAAACTTACTTGAAGGTTTATTTAAGCTCATTCTGTTATTAGGTTATATTTACGCTATTTCATTGACACCATTAATTAAACGTCTATTTCAATATCATGGTGCAGAGCATAAAGTCATTAACACTTACGAAAATAACGATGAACTAACTGTTGAAAATGTACAAAGCCATTCACGACTTCATTACCGTTGTGGTAGTAGTTTTATCTTATTTACTGTCGTTATTGGTGTCTTCGTATATTTATTAGTTCCAACTGAACCTCTATGGTTTCGTGTAGTAAATCGTCTTGCTTTGATTCCTGTTGTTCTAGGAATTGCATTTGAAGTATTACAATTTACAAATAAATTACGTCAAGTCCCAGTTCTTCGTTATCTCGGTTACCCTGGTCTTTGGTTGCAGCTATTGACAACGAAAGAACCAAATGACCAACAAGTTGAAGTTGCAATTGCTTCATTCAAAAAAATGCTTGAACAAGAAGAAACATACGACAACGAAAAGAGTAAATTACAAATTGGATAATTTATAATCCTATTAGGAGGTGACTGCGTGTTTCGCCAAATTAACCCAATTGTGTCGATTCTTATCGGATTAGCCGCTTTCGGTTTATTATATAAGCTGTTCACCAATCCAATGTCGTTAATTATGCAGTTGATTATAACCGCTGGTATCGTGGTACTTCTTCTCTTTATTTTCAGTTCAATCATGAACCGCCGTTATAGTAACAGTGATTATTCAGCCTATCGAAAGGCAGTAAAACAATCAAAAAACAAATACAAAACATCTCCAACCGCTAAAGATTCCACATCAATAATGCCAAAAAAAGTTCAAATGAAAAACAAACCGAAAACAACCACTAACAAAAGTAAAACATCTGCTTCACGTAAACGAAGAGATACAAACCTTACTGTAATAGAAGGAAAAAAAGGCAAAAAAAGAAATCGGGCACTATTTTAGAGATGTCCGACTTTTTTTGCCTTTTTTCTCAGGTAATGAAAGTGAATTTCCTAAGATGAGTAATATACTATTTATCAAGTCAATTTATTCAAAATGTCATTAAAAATCTTATGTTTGTATGTGAAAGGTGATACTTTACACTTTTATAATCATTTTAGAATACGCATTAATAACTCCAGTTTTTAAAGAAATTTTCTGCTCGATTACGCCCAAGCATGATCATCTGCTCTTTCTTTGCTTTACTAATTTCAAACTCTTCTACCAATACAGAATTAACAGGTATGAAGATTGTACTATCCTTAAAAGTTGAAGAAATATAACGCGCATCATGAGCGTCCTTCATTGTTGCAAACAAAGCATGATACATATCAATTCCGTTTTTAATTTTATGTTCAGGTGTATTTTCTAGATTAGCACTTAATTTAAACCCTAATACAGGACGTCTATTCTCTCTCATAAACAACCAGACCGGAAAGTTACTCAACATACCACCATCGACGATGATACTCTTTTCCCCATTAACTGAATATAATTTTACTGGTTGAAAGAAATAAGGAAGGCTACAGCTCATACGAACTGCTTTTGCTATTGAGAAGTTATCAGAACGAAGACCATATTTGTATAAATCATCTGGTATAATTACAATTTCACCTCGTGTTAGGTCAGAAGCAATGATTCGAAGCGAACCTTTTGGTATATCAGCAAATGTTCGAATCCCTCGACCTTTTAAGCGCTCTTCAACCCAGTTTTCTAATTCATTACCTTTATATAAACCTAATTTCCAATATAACCTCACCCACTTAAAGAGAGGAAAAAAAGTCTTAGGAGCATCCATGAATTTTCTCGTATCGAATTCTTCTAACACTTGAAGGATTTCAGGACTACGAAACCCAGCTGCAACGAAAGCCGCCATTATAGATCCTGCACTCGTTCCAGCGACACGTCGAAATTGAATTCCACGCTCTTCTGTTACTTGTAGTGCTCCTACAAGGGCAATTGCCTTCATTCCTCCTCCAGAAAATACACCGTCTACATACATATCCATACCATCTCCCTTATCAGGAACAGCTTACTATCATCCTAAGCGAAAAGCTCACCATTTAGTACAGAAAATAACGAAAATTCAAACCGATCAATAATTTGTTATTTAGATACATTTATTAATGTTAAGTGGTTTTTAAAACATCAAAAAACCCAGCATAAGCCGGGTTCTAGATACATTAATTATTTGTTGTTTTCTTTTTTTGTGTTTCTCGCAAATCATCCACACGTGACTTATCTTCAGTAAAATATTGAACAAGATCTCCAATTCGATCGATTGATTCCCAACTCAAATGATGCTCAATTCCTTCAACATCATTATAAATCTTATCTTCTTCCACACCTATAAGACTCAAAAATTCTTCAAGCAACTCATGACGAAAAACAAGTCGTTTCCCTATTTTTTTGCCCTTAGGTGTAAGCACTAAACCACGATATTTTTCATATATTAGATATTCATCTTTATCTAATTTTTGCACCATTTTTGTAACGGAGGATGGATGCACCGACAAATTTTCTGCAATATCCGATACTCTCGCGTATCCTTTTTCATCAATTAACATATATATTTGTTCAATGTAATCTTCCATACTTGGCGTCGGCATTTCATTTCCCCCAATTACTAATGTTTTGCTATAAAACGAAGCTTCAATCTATAGTGGCTTTTTATATTATAATTCATCGGAAATTTTCACTACTCACAATTTACTTTTACCTTTAACTAGGTTGTCCAAGTTTAGATCAAGTATTAAAAATCAAATAATACGTGAAAAAACTTCCATATAATCAATATTACAACACTTCATTTGTGCTGACAAGCTAAGTAAAGTATTGAATTTCAGCTTGTGGAAAGAATTTGTGTATATAACCTTTAAGTGTTTCTTCTAACTCTTTTGCTTGATCGGTTGGATAGACATACTTACCTATACCGTACCTCCCCCATTTGTATTTACGTTTATCCTCATTCATTTCAAGTTTAGTTTTAGGATAACGTTTCTCGATTACCCGTTTAGCTGGTTTTGTATATCGATGCTGAATAAGTTCAAATGTAATATCTTCAATTTTCAAGTCTCTTAATGCCTTCTCTAACCGTTCAAATAACTCATAGTAACCATCTTCCCAATTATCATGTCGGTAAATTGGAGCAACGATAAAACCTAACGGATAATCTGCCAGTGCAACTTTTCTAGCAGCCTCAATTCGCTCATCAAAAGAAGAAGTTCCCGGTTCAAAATTATCAATTACAAACCTAGAGTTAACACTAAATCGAAAGCGAGTTCTTCCATTATGTTTTGCATCTAACAAATGATCTACATGGTGAAATTTCGTAACAAATCTTAGTTGAGCATACTCTTTTTCTCCAAAATATTCGATCGCTTGTTTCAGTGAATGTGTAAGATGATCAATTCCAACAATATCACTCGTACACGCTGCCTCAAACCTTGTAATGTCTGGCATTCTTTCTTGCATATATTTTTCTGCTTGGTCAAATATTTCTTCTAGATTAACGTACGTACGGATATAAGGCTTAGAACCTAATGTCGTTTGTAGATAACAATAATGACAATGCCCCATACAACCTGTTGCTAATGGAATGGCATATTCTGCCGATGGTTTTGAAGTGTCAAATTTCAACGTCTTCCTTACACCTACAACTAATGTTGATTTAGCATTTCGATACTTCTGAAACTCATTATTTCCCGGCAAGTTACGTACTTGGTTATGTGAAGTTGTTTCTCTAATTTCAATACCCATATCTTCAAATTTTTTTCTCAGATTTCGACCTAACTCGTACTCCATTGCTCTAGGCTCAATATATACGAGTTGTGGTAAAAATGGTTCCATGTCATTCACCTCAAATGTATACAATTTAATTGCTCTGATAGTTCATTACGGCTTTCAATCTATAGTGCAGTCGTAATTAACAAACGTAAGGACATACTTAATCATTTAACTCTGATGAACCTTTCAAAGAGTACATTCACTGTATATTAATTGAAAGATAATAAAATTATTTGCATCTCCAAATGTTTTTATCCTTCCCTAACGGACAGACTGATATTGATGGAAGAGGGATTAGTTATATGTGTACGTAGTAATAAAGAGGGGATTAATTGGATTTTTATCATAGACTACTTTAATTAGTTGTTTTATAATCAAATAGGCAATTATTGTAATTTTGTAATCGTTAGTTAAAGTTGAAGTAATAAGAGGTTTAATTTGGAGGGGACATATGCCATTAGAGCAAGAAGTAATAACGATGTTAATCGTTGGTTTTTCAATAGTAATGGGACTTGTTATATTAGCCACCATATTAATTTGGTCTAATAAGAGAACTAATTCCTTTGCATACGGATGGACATTATTGCATTTATTACTTTTCTCAATAGCCATTTACTATTTAATAAAAGCTATTTCATTTGACTACAACCGTCCAATGGCTTCAGAAGAAATATCACTTCTAGTCGGTTTAGCAGGAGTTATGTGGGCTATGAGTATGCTTTGTTTCATAATAGGTATATATAATTTTTCTAAGAGAGCAAATTAACTTCAACGAATGAACATAATTGTTAAATAACATTGAAAAATACAGATTACATACGACCTCCATCATGGCATATTATGAATTCTTAATAAAAAACATTAAAGGCGGCTTCACATTCAGTATTGAATGTGAAGCCGCCTTTTCGACTATGTTATAGTCCACATTTTAATTGTGCATTACAGTTCGTACATGTATTACATCCACCAATTTCTTCTACCGTCCCTTGTCGACAAACTGGACAAGTATTACCTACTTCTGATCCTATAGTTACATCTGTTGAACGTAGAGCATTGATCGTATCAACAAGTACAACATGTGATGTATCCTTTGCCTGTTCTTCTTGTTTATCATCAAAAGAATTTTCTTCTTTTGTTAATGTTAAGACTTGTGCATCACGACTACCATCGACGTATACTGTACCGCCCTTTGCACCACCACGATAAAGACGCTCGTACACTCCTTCAACCTGTTCAACTGTGTAACCTTTCGGTGCATTTACAGTTTTACTAATCGAAGAGTCAACCCATCGTTGGATAACACACTGGACATCAGCATGTGCTTCAGGTGATAATTCCATTGCAGAAATGAACCATGCTGGTAATTCATTGGCATCAACTTCAGGGTGCCTGTCTAAATACTCTTGTAAGATATCTGCCTTCACTTCAATAAACTTCCCAAGTCGACCACTACGGTAATAAGAGAAAGAGAAATAAGGTTCTAAGCCTGTTGATACTCCTACCATTGTACCTGTCGATCCTGTTGGAGCTACAGTTAATAGATGTGAATTGCGGATACCATGTTCTATAATGCTTTCACGAACATCTTCAGGCATGCGTTTCATAAAACCAGTTTCTGTGAAACGATGACGAATTTTCATTGATTCTTCCGCCGTAGTGCCTTCTAAATATGGAAAGCTGCCTTTTTCTTTCGCAAGTTCAACTGATTCACTATAAGCAGTTGTTGCAATTGTTTCAAATATATTATCGATGAGCTCATTTCCTTTTGCTGAACCATATTCAGTTTCACAATAAATAAGCAAATCGTGGAGTCCCATTACACCTAAACCAACGCGACGCTCTCCTAATGCTTGTTTTTTATTCTCTTCAAGGAAATAAGGTGTTGCATCAATGACGTTATCTTGCATACGTACACCAACACGAACAGTTTCTCTTAATTTTTCAAAATCTACCGTTTTATTATCTTTATCAGCCATCTCTGCTAAGTTCACAGCCGCAAGGTTGCAGACTGAATATGGTGCTAGTGGTTGTTCTCCACACGGATTTGTTGCCACTACCTTTTGACCATACGCTGTTGCGTTGGTCATCTCATTCGCATTATCAATAAAGAAAATACCTGGTTCGGCTGAATATGTCGCACAAATATTAATTAGATTCCAAAGCTCTTTCGCTTTAATTGCACGATATGTGCGCACTTTGTAACCCATACGTTCCCACTCACGCACATCACCAATTGAATGCCATTTCTCATTGTATTCTTTCATTTCTTGCTCATTGTAATTCTCAACATCAGGGAATTTTAGTTCAAAAACATCGTCATTTTCTACTGCATCCATGAATTCTTTTGTTAAGCAAACAGAGATATTAGCACCTGTGAGGAAATCAGGATTATGGACACTATATGTACCACCTGTCTCTAATTTCTCTTCAGCTTCTTTAATCACCTGTGCCGTGAATCCACCTTGACCAGCAATTTTTTTATAATTCACGATACCTTGATACATATCTCTTTCTGTTTCACTAAGTGGCTTGAAATTTAATTTTTCTTTTGCAAGCCTATTAATATGCTCGTCTTGCGTTGTTTCGATTAAGAAACGTAAAATGCGTGGATTTTGCATTTTTGAAATTATGAATTCAACAACATCAGGGTGTGTTACTGAAAGCATAATCATCTGTGCTCCACGTCTTGATCCACCTTGCTCTACAAGGTGAGTCAACTTCGCAATATCATCAAGCCAAGAAACGGAACCTGATGATTTACCATTGACACCACGTGCAAGTGCATTTCGAGGACGAAGAGTTGAACCATTTGTCCCTACACCACCACCACGAGACATAATCTCCATTACCTGTTTGCGATGTTCTGAAATACCTTCACGTGAATCTTGCACAAATGGCATTACATAACAATTAAAATATGTTACATCTGTATTTGAACCTGCACCGTACAGTACACGTCCTGCTGGAACGAAGTTAAGTGATACTAATTCTTTATAGAACTTCTTAAACCATTCTTTACGCTTGTCCTCTGTTTTTTCAACAGATGCAAGACCAGTCGCATTTCGCATTGCAATTTGTTCATAGTATATTTCTAATGGTTTATCAATTACATCGAGTGAACGAACGATGATGCCTGTCTGCGCCTCTTCCGGATTATCCAATGCACCAATATAATCACTCTCGACCTTAACAGTTGCCTGCTTTTTTTCCAAATCAACTTGTTGAATGTAACCAAGCCCTCGTGCAGGGAACTTCGGGTCTGCTTTTATCGTTAATACGACAAAATCTCCTTCTGAAAGAGTAATCTTTTCCGTATCCTTGAATGCATATCGGTCTAGCATTACAAGTCGTGATACACCTTTATGTGTGATTTCCATATCTTCGGTGATTGGGTGCACTTGCGGAAATAAACGTATCTCTGAATTCAGCTTTTCGACATTGACTGATAATTGTTTATCAGCATTAACTGTCACCATCATCTCATCTCCCATCGGTACCAAAGCGTTATTCACTTTGAATCCTACCTATTACTTATTTAAAACAACTATCTTAAACAACATATAGTGTGTTCATACGAAGAATAAATACTATATGTTGATTTTACTCTACATGTATATGGTCTTGTCAAACGTAATATATATCAAAAATCGAAGATGTTGTGAGAAAATGGACGAAACATGAGGGATTTTTATGATTTTCATGGTTTTTCCTCATTTGCAATTTTTTGTTGATTATTCTAGCGAGGGACAAACAGTAGAAAACTTGGCGAATCGCCAAGTTTTTCACTCACACAATATATAGTTATACCTTCTTTAAAGCTCATTGAATAGAGGACAATAGACCTATTCGTTTACCGACGAAAATTCCATTCATCATTCTCATATCGTTCTTTAGCTATTTGATGTACATATTCTTTTTCACTCTCTGATAGTTCATATGGTTCTAATTCAATGTTCAATCCTTTTTCAAAACCTATTTTAAACGCTTTGCTCGCCTCATCTATAGTAACAGGCTGTTTTGTTAACTCATTAATGGCAACTGCTTTTTGACTAAACATTTTTTGCATACGTTCTCGTAAACGTTCATTTTTGTATTTAAATAAATCAAATAACATATCCTCATCAATATCTAGTAAAATTGATCCGTGCTGTAAAATAACGCCTTTTTGCCTCGTTTGTGCACTACCTGCAACTTTACGTCCTTCTACAACTAACTCATACCAAGATGGGGCATCAAAGCAGACACTTGAGCGAGGATTCTTCAAACTCTGACGCTCCTCGTCTGTACGAGGGATTGCAAAATAAGCATCAAGACCTAACCCCTTAAATCCTTCAAGAATCCCTTCAGAAATGACTCTATAAGCTTCTACAACTGTCTTCGGCATCTCTGGATGATCCTCAGATACAATTACACTATATGTTAGCTCTTTATCATGCAATACACCACGACCACCAGTTGGACGACGCACGAAACCTAAACCATATCTTTCTACTGCTTCCATGTTTATTTCACGTTTCACTTGTTGAAAGTATCCAACCGATAACGTTGGGGGATTCCATCCATAAAAACGAATTGTAGGTGGAATCTTACCCTCACTATGCCAATTTAACAAAGCTTCATCTAACGCCATATTATATGATGGAGTACAATTCCCTGAATCAATAAAACGCCATGTCTCTTTCGCCACTTAACACCCTTCTTTCTGTCGAACATAGTTGAAATCCATAATTAGTCTATCAAATGAAGAAGAAATGTCAAAAGAAATGCGTAATCATTAAAAGAAATATAATTAAGAAAAATTTTAAAAAGTTGTCATATTGAATACGTACGTAAAACAAATGTTTTTATTTTTCCTTTGATTCTTTTCTGAAACGTTTATATAATGATAAATGGAGTATTACACTTTGTTCTTAAGAAGAAAGGAGAATTATAGTGAATATAGTTTATACATTACTTATTGCGCTCGGTGCAATTGCTATATACATTGTAATCACACAGCTAATTCAGCGTCGATACTTGAAAACGTTGACAGAAGAAGAATTTAAAGAAGGATATCGTAAGGCACAGTTAATTGATGTTCGTGAACCAGATGAATTTGACAGAGGGCATATTCTTGGTGCACGCAACATTCCGCTTACACAAATGCGTACACGTAAGCAGGAAATCCGAACAGACAAGCCCGTTTATATTTATTGTCAAAACAGCTTTCGCTGTGCTCGTGCAGCAAGCACATTACACAAATTAGGTTGTAAAGATATAAATCAATTACAGGGTGGCTTCAGAAAATGGGGCGGTCGAATTAAGAAAAAGAACTAGAGAAGACGTTCTACACGACTTCTCTTTTTTGTTTACATATATAAGGTTAGCATTACTTACAAATTAAAATACAAACCATTAAATAGGATAGAACTTCCCTAATAATGGTTTGTAAAATTTCACTCACTTATCGAAGTCCTCCAATGGGCATATGTATCGTAGACGCTTTCATGTAAATACATCCATGATACGCACATTTGTACTTATCTCACTTACTTTCTCTCATAACGTAAAATAGGTTTTCTTGCAGCAGTTACCTCATCTAGACGACTAATTACTGTTGTATGAGGTGCTTCTTGCACAACTTCAGGTGTTTCTTCAACTTCCTTAGCAATTTGAATCATTACATCAATAAATTCATCTAACGTTTCCTTCGCTTCAGTTTCAGTCGGTTCAATCATCATACATTCCTCAACATTAAGTGGGAAGTAAATTGTAGGTGGATGAAAACCAAAATCTAATAAACGTTTTGCAATATCGAGTGTGCGCACACCCAACTTTTTCTGACGTCTCCCCGAAATGACGAATTCATGTTTACAATGTCGATCGAATGGTAGATCATAATATTCGGCAAGCCTTCTCATCATATAGTTAGCATTGAGAACAGCATACTCAGAAACCTTCTTCAAACCATCTGGTCCCATCGTTCGAATGTACGTATAGGCACGTACATTAATACCGAAGTTTCCAAAGTATGGCTTCACACGCCCAATAGAATGTGGACGGTTACTATCAAAGCGATACATATCTCCATCTTTTATAAGAACAGGTTTTGGTAGATATGCGATCAAATCACTCTTCACACCTACTGGTCCAGAACCTGGACCTCCTCCACCATGTGGACCTGTGAATGTCTTATGTAAATTCAAATGCACAACATCAAATCCCATATCTCCAGGACGAGCTTTTCCTAATACTGCATTCAAGTTCGCACCATCATAATAAAGTTTT